>NZ_JBPGXO010000026.1:0-58063 GCF_056755555.1 Luteibacter sp. SVR4-7G
GCTGCCGTTTTTGGAGCGATTCCGCAGGGAGGCGTAGGCCGGACGAGGACTTAGCGAGAAAAACGGCAGGCGCCGGCGACCCGCCGCCACGCCCAAGCAAAATGCGATGGCGAATGCCGAGCCGGCGAGGTGCGGCGAAGCCGCTTAGAACATGGGCACGCGCCAGCGGGCCAACCGACGCGAAAAGCCGTCGCGCGCAGGCGCGCTCCTACAAGGACTGCTGTCGCCATACCACTTGGACGATACCCAGTATCCGCGCCGCCGCGCGCTGCGAACCACTGCGGTTTCGTTTGGCCGTCCAGACGTCCTAGGAATAAAGTTTCTCACGAAAGTGTTGACACCCTTCGGCGGAGTGGCATACGGTCGACTACATGACGCAGCGCAACACCCATGGCCGCTTTGCCCTGAACCGACTTACCTCGGTCAGCGGTGAGCTGCGTCTCGGCAGCGGCCTCCTTCTTATTAACCTTGTACTTATTACCTGCGGAGGTGCGGGCTGAGGGCAAGTGTCCAGGTGAAATAAGAAGAAACCTGAAGACTCCCAAAGAACCCCGCACCCGGTAACGGATGCGGGGTTTTTTACTGCCCGGCCCGCCTCATTCACGAGCGGAGCCAGACATGAATCCAGTACACCAGGGCAGCACCGACGACGTCGACAGCGACGTAGGCGGGCGCGTGCGCATCTTCGACACCACCTTGCGCGACGGCGAGCAGGCCCCCGGCTTCTCGATGGACCGGCGCGCCAAACTGCGCATGGCGCACGCCCTGGAGGATCTGGGCGTCGACATCATCGAGGCTGGGTTCCCGCAGGCCTCGCCCGACGATTTCGCCGCCGTGGCGGAGATCGCGAGAACGCTGACAGCGCCCACGATCGCCGCACTGGCCCGATGTCAGGACATCGACATAGACAGTGCGGGCAAGGCGCTGCAAGGCGCCAGGCGTTCACGGATCCACCTGTTCCTCTCCACCTCTCCCCTGCACCGGGAACACAAGCTCCGCAAGAGCAAGCAGGAAGTCATCGATATCGCCGCCGCCGCCGTCCGGCGTGCCACGGCCCTGGCCCACGAAGTCGAATTCTCCGCCGAAGACGCCCTCCGCACGGAGCCCGATTTCCTCGCCGAGGTCTTCTCGGTCGCCGTCGAAGCCGGCGCCAGCGTGCTCAACGCTCCCGACACCGTCGGTTATGTCACCCCCTCCGAGATCCATGCCATGTTCACCTACCTGCGCAAAAGCGTGCGCGGGGCGGAGAAGATCGTGTTCTCCACGCATTGCCACGACGACCTCGGCATGGCCGTGGCCAACAGCCTCGCCGCCATCGCGGCAGGCGCGCGGCAGGTCGAGTGCACGATCAACGGCATCGGCGAGCGCGCGGGCAACGCGGCGCTCGAGGAGGTGGTGATGGCGCTGCGCACGCGCCAGCCCCTGTTCCGCGTGGATACCGGCATCGTCACGCAGAAACTCTTCCCCACCTCGCGCCTGCTCGCCGAGGTCACCGGACAAGCCGTTCCGCGCAACAAGGCAATCGTCGGCGACAACGCCTTCGCCCACGAGTCCGGCATCCACCAGCACGGCATGCTCAACCATCGCGGCACCTACGAAATCATGCGGCCGCAGGACGTAGGCGCGAAAACCTCGCTGGTACTCGGCAAGCACTCGGGCCGCCACGCCTTGCGCCAGCGCCTGATCGACCTGGAGTTCGAAGTCGACGAACCCACGCTCGATGCCGTCTTCGAGAGCTTCAAGAACCTTACAGACAAGCAGCGTTCGATCACCAACGATGACCTGATCGCGCTGATGGACAAGCACCAGAACCACCACCTGACCGCTGTCGCGGTCCAGCCCTGAAGGAGGGACCATGGAAGCTCCGACGCATCTCTGGCACAACGGCCGCATCAAGGCCTGGGCCGACGCCACCACCCACGTGGGCGCGCATGCGCTGCACTACGGCTCCTCCGTTTTCGAAGGTGTACGCGTCTACGCCACGCCGGACGGGGCGCGCTATTTCCGCTTGGAAGAACACACCGAGCGTCTGTTCCACTCGGCGCGCGTGTACGACCTCGTCATGCCGTACGACGCCGCCACGATCAACCGCGCCTGCCGCGAGGTAATCGTCGCCAACGGCCTGCAGTCGGCTTATGTACGGCCGATCGTGTTCCGCAGCGGCTTCACCTTCAGCCTCGCGCCGTCGCTGGACACGGCGGTCGACGTCGCCGTCATCGCCCTGCCCTGGGGCGCCTATCACGGTGCCGAGGCCATCGAGAAAGGGGTCGACGTCTGCGTGTCGTCCTGGAACCGCGCGGCGCCGAATACTTATCCCAGCGGCGCGAAGGCAGGCGGCAACTACCTCAACAGCCAGCTGATCGCACGCGAGGCGGTGAACGGCGGCTACGCCGAAGGCATCGCGCTGGGTACGGACGGCCTGCTGAGCGAAGGCGCGGGCGAGAATCTGTTCGTCGTGCGCAAGGGCGTGATCCATACACCCCCTGCCGCCTCTTCGATCCTCTGCGGCATCACCCGCGATACGGTGCTTACGCTGGCTCGCGAGCGCGGCTACACCGTGGTCGAGCAGTCGCTGCCGCGCGAAATGCTCTACTTCGCCGACGAGGTTTTCATGACCGGCACGGCCGCGGAAGTCACCGCCGTCCGCTCGGTGGACCGCAAGCCCGTGGGCAGCGGCCGTCCCGGCCCCGTCACACGGCAATTGCAGCAGGATTTCTTCGGCCTGTTCGACGGGCGCACCGAGGATCGCTGGGGCTGGCTGACGCCGGTCGAAGACGCGACCGCAGGGAGGGCCGCCGCATGAGCGCGCGTACCTTGTTCGACAAGCTGTGGGACGCCCATCAGGTGAAGGCCGAAACGGAAAGCACGCCCGGCGTGCTCTACATCGACCTGCACATGGTGCACGAAGTCACGTCGCCGCAGGCCTTCGACGAACTGCGCAGCCGCGGCCTGCGGGTGCGCCGTCCCGACCGCACGCTGGCAACGCTGGACCACTCCACGCCCACGCTTCCGCCGGATGCCGACGGCAAGCGCCCCTATTACACGAAGGAAGCCGAGGCGCAGGTGGCAAAGCTCGAGGCCAACGTGCGCGAGTTCGGCATCGACCTCATGGGCTGGGACAGCCCGCAGCGCGGCATCGTCCACGTCGCGGGCCCGGAAGTCGGTGCCACGCAGCCCGGCATGACCATCGTGTGCGGCGACAGCCACACCGCCACTCACGGTGCCTTCGGTGCCCTGGCCTTCGGCATCGGCACCACCGAGGTCGGCCACGTGCTGGCCACGCAATGCCTGCTGCAACGCAAGCCGAAATCCTTCGCCATCCACGTCGACGGCGCGCTGCAGGACGGGGTCACCGCCAAGGACCTGATCCTGCACATCATCGGGAAGATCGGTATCGGCGGCGGCACCGGCCACGTGCTCGAGTACACCGGCGAGGCGATCCGCGCGCTGTCGATGGAAGAGCGCATGACGGTATGCAACATGTCCATCGAAGCGGGGGCGCGTGCGGGGCTCATCGCTCCCGACGAGACGACCTTTGCCTGGCTGGCCGGCCGCGACCGCGTGCCGAAGGGCGAGGCGTGGGAACGCGCCCTCACCTATTGGCGCACCCTGCCCAGTGACGAAGGCGCGGTGTACGACCGTGAGGTGCGCATCGACGCCTCCGCCATCCAGCCGTCCGTCACCTATGGCACGCACCCCGGCATGGTCGTGCCCATCCACGCACCGGTGCCTGCCGCGGCGGATGCGATCGAACAGCGCGCGCTCGACTACATGAAGGTCACGGCCGGCAAGCCGATCGCCGGCGAAGCGGTGGATGTCGTATTCATCGGCAGTTGCACCAACGGCCGTCTTTCCGACCTGCGTGCCGCGGCGGGGATCCTGCGCGGGCGCCGCGTCGCCAGCGGCGTGCGCATGCTCGTGGTCCCCGGCTCGGAACAGGTGCGCCGCGATGCGGAGCGCGAAGGCCTGCACGAGGTGTTCCTCGCTGCCGGCGCCGAGTGGCGCCAGCCGGGCTGCTCGATGTGCATCGCCATGAACGGCGATCTGGCCCAGCCGGGACAGCTCGTCGTCGCCACCAGCAATCGCAACTTCGAAGGTCGCCAGGGCAAGGGGGCACGCACCGTGCTGGCCAGCCCGCTGGTCGCCGCGGCTTCCGCCGTCGCCGGCCGGGTCGCCGACCCTCGCGAATACATGAAACAGGAAGCCGCCGCATGAGTCAGTCCAGCCGCCCGCTCGCCTACGTGCATTCCCGCACGGCGGTGCTGCGCCATGAAAATATCGACACCGACCGGATCATCCCGGCGCGGTTCCTCACGACCACCGAGCGCACCGGTCTCGGCAAGCATTGCTTCGAAGACTGGCGCTACGCCGCCGACGGCAGCGACGATCCCGCGTTCCCGCTGAACCAGCCGCAGGCGCGTGGCTGCAGCATCCTGGTCGCCGGGCATAACTTCGGCTGCGGTTCGTCGCGCGAGCATGCGCCGTGGGCCCTGCTCGACTACGGCATCCGCGCGGTCATCTCCAGCGAGATCGCGGACATCTTCCGCGGCAACGCGCTGAAGAACGGTCTCGTCGCCATCGTCGTCAGCGAAGCCGAGCACCGCTGGCTGCTCGACAACCCCGGCGTGGAGCTGCGCATCGACATCGCCGAGGGCGTCATCCGGCTCCCCGACGGCGGCGCGGTCCACTTCGACCTGGACGCCTTCTCGCGGCACTGCCTGCTGAACGGCGTGGACCAGCTCGGCTTCCTGCTGCAGCAGGAAACCGCCATCGCCGCCTACGAACAACGCATGGAGGATGCCGCATGAAGGCTTCGATCGTCGTACTCCCCGGTGACGGCATCGGTCCCGAAGTGGCCGCCGCCGGCGTGGCCGTGCTGCGCGAGGTCGCGAAGCGCTTCGGGCACGACTTCACCTTCGCCGAGCACGCCATAGGCGGCGACGCCATCGACCGCTTCGGCGATCCCCTGCCGCCGGCGACCCGCGAGGCGTTGCTGGCGTCGGACGCCATCCTGCTCGGCGCCGTGGGCGGTCCGAAGTGGTCGGATCCGAACGCGAAGGTCCGGCCCGAACAGGGCCTTCTCGCGATGCGCAAGCTGCTCGGCGTGTTCGCCAACGTGCGTCCCCTGAAGCTGCATCCGCGCACTGCGGCGCTCTCGCCGCTGAAGGCTGAACGCACCAAGGGCGTGGACCTGGTGTTCATCCGCGAGCTCACCGGCGGCATCTACTTCGGCGCGAAAACGCGCAGTGAGACGGACGCCACCGACGAATGCCGGTACAGCGTCGAGGAAGTCGAGCGCGTGCTGCGCCACGCGTTCGACTTGGCGCGCACCCGGCGCCGCAAGGTCACCTCGGTGGACAAGGCCAACGTGCTGGAAACCTCGCGCCTCTGGCGCTCGGTCGCATCGCGGGTCGCCGCCGATTATCCGGACGTCGAGCTGGAACACCAGCTGGTCGATTCCATGGCGATGCACCTGCTCACCCGCCCCGCCGATTACGACGTGATCGTCACCGAGAACATGTTCGGCGACATCCTCACCGATGAAGCGTCGGTGCTGGCCGGATCGCTGGGGCTGTCGCCCTCGGCGTCCATTGGTGGCCCCGGTGCGGGCGTATACGAGCCGATCCATGGCTCGGCGCCGGACATCGCCGGGAAGTCCCTGGCCAATCCGCTCGGCACGATCCTCTCGGCCGCGATGCTGCTGCGCCATTCGCTCGGTCTTCCCGAGGAGGCCGCTGTGGTGGAAGCCGCGGTCGACCACGTGCTCGAGCACGCCGACCTCACCCGCGACCTCGGCGGCAGTGCGACGACGCACGCCGTGACCCGCGCCGTCCTCGATGCCTGCACCGCCAAAGCGGAGGCCGCATGACCACGAAAAGCATTCCCATCCGCACGCTGCGCAGCGATGCGATCAAGACCGGTCCCGACCGCGCGCCCGCCCGCGCGATGCTGCGCGCCACCGGCCTCGACGACGACGCCATCGCCAGGCCGATGGTCGCCATCGTGCACAGCTGGTCGAACGTCTCGCCGTGCAACCTCAACCTGCGCGAACTGGCCGAGGCGGCTGCCGAAGGCGTACGCGCGGCCGGCGGCACGCCGGTGGAATTCAACACCATCGCGGTCACCGACGGCATCGCCATGGGCACGCCGGGCATGCGCTCGTCGCTGGTGAGCCGCGAACTGATCGCGGACTCCATCGAACTCGCCGTGGACGGCCACTGCCTCGACGCGATGGTGGTGCTGTGCGGCTGCGACAAGACCATTCCCGCCGCCGCGATGGCCCTGGCCCGGCTGAACATTCCGGGCGTGGCGCTCTATGGCGGAAGCATCGCCCACGGCAGCCGCAACGGCTGTCCGATCACCGTGCAGGAAGTGTTCGAAGCCGTCGGCGCCCACGGGGCCGGGAAGATCGACGACGCCGAACTCGACGACGTCGAACGGCATGCCTGTCCGGGCGCGGGCGCATGCGGGGGCCAGTTCACCGCCAATACCATGGCGATGGTGCTGACCACGCTCGGCTTGTCACCGCTGGGCTTCAACGACATCCCCGCCACCGATCCGGCGAAGCGCGATGCCGCCTACCGCTGCGGCGAACTCGCCATGGCCTGCCTGGAAGCGAATCGCAGGCCGCGCGACGTGATGACCCGCACGGCGTTCGATAACGCCGCGCGCATGGTCGCTGCCACGGCCGGATCCACGAACGCCGTGCTGCACCTGCTGGCGATGGCGAACGAGGCGCGGGTGCCGCTTTCCATCGAGGACTTCGAGCCCGCCTCGGCACACACGCCGGTGATCGCCGACCTGAAGCCAGGCGGACGCTTCAGCGCGGTGGAACTCACCGCCGCCGGCGGGACGGCCCTCGTGGCGCGCGAACTGCGCAAGGCCGGGCTGATCGCGGATACGCAGACGGTCACCGGGCGCAGCCTGTTTGCCGAACTCGATGCGGCACCCGCCGCCACCGAGGGCCAGCAGGTGGTCCGGCCGGTCGACAATGCGTTCAAGCCGCGCGGCGGGTACAGCATCCTTTACGGCAACCTCTCGCCGGAAGGCTGCATCCTGAAACTCGCCGGGCACGGCCGCACGAGCCATGCCGGCCCGGCGCGCGTGTTCGAAAGCGAGGAAGCTGCGTTCGCCGCGGTGCAGGCGGGTCGCATCCGCGCCGGCGATGTCGTGGTGATCCGCAACGAGGGCCCCGCGGGAGGCCCCGGCATGCGCGAGATGCTGGCCGTGACGGCGGCGCTCGTCGGCCGGGGGCTGGGCAACGACGTCGCGCTGATCACCGATGGCCGCTTCAGCGGAGCGACGCACGGTTTCATGGTCGGGCACATCGCGCCCGAGGCGGCGCGCGGCGGACCCATCGGCCTGCTGCGCGAGGGCGATGCGGTCTTCATCGACGCATCCACGCGCGAACTCCGTACCGACGCCGACCTCGCGTCGCGCCGCGCCGCGTGGCGGCCGGCAACGCCGAAGGTCACCCGCGGCGTCCTCGCCAAGTACGCCCGCCTCGTCGGCTCCGCCGCCGAAGGCGCGGTCACCCAGGCGTTCGACGATGCACCCGTGGTCGTAACGCAGGCACGCGAATTCAAAGACGAAGACCTTACCCAGGAACTCATAGGCAACTGATCTGTAGGAGCGCGCCCCTCGCGCGCGACAGCTTTTCGCGAAGAGCGACAGGTCCTGCGACGTGATCGCGAAAAGATGTCGCGCGCGAGGCGCGCTCCTACAAACAAACGACGCTCCATCCATTGTTGGCATATTCGAGGAGACAACCCGTGACCGATACCCAAGCCACCACCGCCCCCCTGCGGAACGCCCGCATCGCCGTCCTCGGCTACGGAAGCCAGGGCCGCGCCCATGCGCTCAACCTGAAGGACTCCGGCCTCGACGTCGTGGTCGGCCTTCGCCCCGGCGGCCCCTCCTGGAGCCGCGCGTACGTCGACGGCTTCGCCGTGGCCGAGCCCGCCGATGCCGTGCGCGGTGCGGACCTCGTCGCCGTGCTGACGCCGGACATGACCCAGCCCGGCATCTACAAGGACGCCATCGAAGCGAACATGAAGCCCGGCGCCACCCTGCTCTTCGCGCACGGCTTCAACGTGCACTTCGGGCAAATCCAGCCACGTGCCGACATCGACGTGGTGCTGGTCGCGCCGAAGGGCCCGGGCGCGCTGGTCCGCCGCGAATACGAGATCGGCCGCGGCGTGCCCTGCCTCTACGCCGTGCACCAGGACACCACCGGCAAGGCCACCGAGCGCGCCACGGCCTACGCTGCAGGGATCGGCGGCGCTCGCGCCATGTTGATCGAAACAGACTTCAAGGAAGAAACCGAAACCGACCTGTTCGGCGAGCAGGCCGTGCTTTGCGGCGGCGCGTCCGAACTCGTCATCAAGGGCTTCGAGACGCTCGTGGAAGCAGGCTACCGTCCGGAGATCGCCTACTACGAGGTCATGCACGAACTGAAGCTCATCGTGGACCTGTTCTATGAAGGCGGCATCGCGCGCATGCTCGAGTTCATCTCGGAGACGGCGCAGTACGGCGATTACACCCGTGGCCCGCGCGTGGTCGACGAGGGCACGAAGGAACGCATGAAGACCGTGCTCAGGGAGATCCAGGACGGCACCTTCGCCCGCGAATGGACGGCCGAGTACCAGGCAGGCCTGCCGAACTACAAGGCGTTCAAGCAGCGCGACCTCGAGCACCCGATCGAGAAGGTCGGCGCGCGCTTGCGTGCACGCATGCCGTGGCTCGCGGCCAGCCAGCCGAAGGCGGCCCCGGAACCCGCGAAGGCCGAGTGACCCTGGGTTCGAATGTAGGAGCGCGCCCTGCGCGCGACATGTGTTGAGGCCGTGGCCCGGAGCTGGCGCGCGAGCTTACCGACCGGGGCGAAAAGATGTCGCGCGCGCGGCGCGCTCCTACACCGATCGCTTGTGCGTAACAGAGGACAACGACATACCGTGAACGCTCAACTGGACACCGTCGGCGACATTCGCCCTCATTCGAAGCATCCCCTGGCCGGTCAGACCCTGACCGGCGCGGACATCGTCGTGCAGGTACTCGCCGACGAAGGTCTCGATGTCCTCTTCGGCTATTCCGGCGGCGCCATCCTTCCGGTCTACGACGCGGTATTCCGTTACAACGCGGCACATCCGCGGGACGACGGCGGCGAACCGATGCCGCTGATCGTTCCCGCCAACGAGCAGGGCGCTTGCTTCATGGCTGCGGGTTATGCCCGCGCGTCGGGCCGGGTCGGCGTGGCGCTGGTCACGTCCGGACCGGGCGCGACCAATGCGGTGACACCCGTGCGCGATTCGATGGCCGACTCCATCCCCCTGGTAGTGGTCTGCGGACAGGTGCCGACCGCGGCGATCGGCACGGACGCGTTCCAGGAAGCGCCCATCAGCACGATCATGGGTTCGTGTGCGAAGCACGTCTTCCTCGTGACCGATCCGGCCACCCTGGAAGCCACGCTCCGCACGGCTTTCCATATCGCCCGCAGCGGCCGCCCGGGACCGGTGGTCATCGACATCCCCAAGGACGTGCAGAACGCTCCGCTCGTGTTCCACGGCAGCCATGAACTGCCGGTGCGAGGCTATCGAAACCGCCTGCACGCCGTGGAATCGGCGACGATTCCCGACGAGGCATGCGCACGTTTCTTCGAACTTCTCGGCCAGGCGAAACGCCCCCTGATCTATGCCGGCGGCGGCGTGGTGTCAGCGGGTGCGGCGGAGGCCCTGCGCGATTTCGCGCACGAACATGCCATTCCCGTCGTCACCACCTTGATGGGTATCGGCGGGTTCGACACCACCGACCCGCTCGCGCTGGACATGCTCGGCATGCACGGTGCGGCGTATGCCAACTATGCGATGGACGACTGCGATTTCGTGCTCGCCCTGGGCGCACGCTTCGACGATCGCGTGGTCGGCGTGCCGGCAAAGTTCGCGCCGGCGGCGCGAGCCATAGCGCAGATCGACATCGATCCCGCCGAGATCGGCAAGGTGAAGCCGGTGGACTGGCACCATGTGGGTACGCTCGACCAGTCGCTGGAACGGCTGACCGCGTACGGCAGGGCCAAGGGCATCCGCGGCGACTACGTCGCCTGGCACGCGCATATCGCCGCACTGAAGACCAACCACGCGATGGATTTCTGCCGCGACGGCACGAGCATCCACCCCTGCGCCGTCATCGAGGCGATAAACCGCAGCACCGACGGCCGGGCCATCATCACCACCGGCGTCGGCCAGCACCAGATGTGGGCTGCGCAGTATTTCGACTTCCGCGAACCGCGCCATTGGCTCACCTCCGGCGCCATGGGCACGATGGGCTTCGGACTCCCTGCGGCGATCGGCGCGCAGTTCGCCCGGCGCGACCGCATCGTGATCGACGTCGACGGCGACGCCAGCATCCGCATGAATATCGGCGAGCTGGAAACGGTGACCACGTACAACCTGCCGGTGAAGATCGTCGTGCTGAACAACAGCGGCGACGGCATGGTCCGCCAATGGCAGAAGCTTTTCTTCAAGGGGCGTTTCTCCGCCTCGGACAAGAGCCTGCACAAGAAGGATTTCGTCCGTGCCGCCCAGGCGGACGGCTTCGAATGGGCCCGGCGGCTGGACGATCCCGCGGCCATCGAGACCACCATCGCCGACTTCCTCGCCTTCGACGGGCCCGCCTTCCTCGAAGTGGTGATCGATCCGGACGCCGGCGTCTACCCGATGGTGGGCCCGGGTGCGACCTATGCGGAAATGATTACCGGCGACTGGATTCCGAGCCGCGAACGGCCTGCGGCCCGGACCGCCGAACCCACGGGAATGTTCTGACGATGCGTCACCTCATCTCCATGCTCTTGCAAAACGAGGCCGGCGCGCTGGCTCGCGTCGCCGGCCTGTTCGCGTCGCGCGGCTACAACATCGAGTCGCTGATCGTGGCGGCGACGCGGGACACGGACGTGTCGCGGCTGACCCTCGCGGTGGACGTCGACGATGCGGCGTTCGAGCAGATCGTGAAACAGTCCGCGAAGCTCGTCGACGTGATCGAGATCACCGACCTCGGCGGCTTTGGGGAGGCGGAACCCGAGTCGCTCGTCGCGTTCCAGGCCCTGCTCAAGCTTGCGAACGATATCGCGGAGCGTGCGCGTGGGGAGACCGCCTGGCAGGCCTCGTAGCGGGCTGCACGGCGCCCGTCTCCACCCCGGCTTTACGGGACCTACCCGGCTGTTTCACTCCACGCTGCCTAGGTTGGAGTTCCTCCCCACCCGAGTAGCTTCCCCATGCCGTACACACCCACCAATCCGCAGCCGCCCATCGCCGAACCGGGCAAGAACCGCCCGGAAGACGAAATCCGCCAGCCCGGCCATTACAAGCCGGAACGCGATGCCGATCCCGAGCCGCCGGTCGACGACGATCCGATCGAGCCGCTGGAGCGCTGACCATCCGGACACTCGGCTAGACTTCATGGATGAGTCCCGCATCCCGTAAAACACCGTCACGCCGCAAAACAGGCCCGGCCGGCCGCAAGCCGGCCGCGCCACCGCCGGTCGCACGTCCGGCCGATGCCTCGACCACCGCCGAGCGCGTGCTCGCCATGCTGCTCAAGGGCCTGCCCGCGGCACGCCGCGAAAAAATCCACGCCTACCTGGTCCTCACCCGGATGGACCGTCCCATCGGCGCACTGCTCCTTATGTGGCCGACCTGGTGGGCGCTCTGGCTGGCGGCGAAGGACTTTCCGCCTATCGGCCCGTTGGTGATCTTCACCCTTGGCGTCTTCGCCATGCGCTCCGCCGGTTGCGCCATCAACGACTATGCGGATCGCAGGCTCGACCCGCAGGTGGCGCGCACGGCGGGACGCCCCATCGCCAGCGGCAGGGTCACGCCGCGGGAGGCGCTTTATGTCTTCGCCGGCCTGCTGGCGTTCTCTTTCCTGCTGGTGCTCTTCACCAACCGGCTCACCATCCTGCTTTCCTTCGCGGGCGCGGCGCTGGCGGCCATCTATCCTTTCAGCAAGCGCTATACGAACCTGCCCCAGGTGGTGCTCGGCGCGGCCTTCGGCTGGTCCATCCCCATGGCGTTCGCGGCCGTGACGAACACGGTGCCGCCCCTGGCATGGCTGCTGTTCATCGGCAACATCCTCTGGTCGGTGATCTACGACACCGAATACGCCATGGTCGACCGCGACGAGGACATCAAGGCCGGGGCCAAGTCCACCGCCATCCTTTTCGCCGATGCCGACCTGGTCATCATCGGCGTGCTGATGGGCACCTTCCTGCTCACCATGCTGCTGGTCGGAACGCGGGCCGGCCTGGCCTGGCCGTACTGGCTCGGACTGGCGGCGACCACCGGCCTGTTCGCTTACCAGCAATGGATCATGCGCGACCGCGAGCGCGGGCCATGCCTCACTGCCTTCCGCAACAATAACTGGGTCGGATTGGCCCTGTGGCTCGGTATCGTGATCGCGCTCGCTTTGTGAGCGTGATCACGCCGTGAGCCACCGATGACCATTTGTCTCGATTGAAATAGGGCCGTCATGAAAATTCAGCGATCCGGTCATCGCTGACGCATAAGTTTCCGAGGGTCGCGGACCCACGGAGTGGCCGCGGGCCGGCACAGCGTGCACGGTCCGGGGGGAGGGTGCGCGCAGCCCTTTCCCCGGAAGATACCCAACATGCGTAACACCCTGCTCAGCCGCGCCGTGCGCGCGGCGCTCCTAGGCGCGTTCCTCGTTTCCGCCGCCGCCCAGGCCCAGGACAGCAACCCCGAGAAGAAGACGACGGACCTCGACAACGTCGTCGTCACCGCGCGTTCTGGCGTCGAGACCCGCACCAAGGCAGAAACCAGCTATTCCATCACCACGATCGACGAGGACCGTCTGCGCATGCAGGCCCCCACCAGCGTCACCGAAGCGGTGAAGTCGGTGCCGGGCTTCTGGGTGGAGTCCTCCGGCGGCGAAGCCTCGGGCAACATACGCGCGCGCGGCATCCCGGTGGACGGCTACGGCTCGGTCACCCTGCTCGAAGACGGCATTCCGGTGCAACACGATCCCGCACTGGGTTATCTCAACGCCGACCAGGCCTTCCGCCTCGACGAAACGATCGAGCGCGTCGAAGTGGTCCGCGGCGGCCCCTCGTCGATCTTCTATTCGAACGCGCCGGCCGGTGCGATCAACTTCATCCCGCGCAAGGTCGGCGACACGCCGGAAGGCCTGGTGAAGTACACGGTCGGCAACTACTCGCTGAACCGTCTCGATTTCTGGTACGGCACGCCCATCGGCAGCGGCTGGAAGCTCGGCGTCGGCGGCTTCTGGCGCGTGGACGATGGCATCCGCCGCCCGCAGTTCCACGCGGACGATGGGGGTCAGTTGCGCGCCACGCTGTCGAAGGAACTCGAGCATGGCGACATCAGCTTCGACGTGAAGCATATGGACGACAAGGTCGCCCTGTACCTCGGCATCCCGATGCGCACGAACGCCAACGGCGACATCCGTCCGGTACCGGGCTTCAACGGCAACTACGGCACCCTCGCCGGCCCCGAGACCGAGCACGTGCTGATGCGCAAGGGCGACGGCAGCCTCTATAACTTCGACAACGACGAAGGTACCCACGTAAAGCGCACGCAGGTGTCGTTCAAGTTCGACCACGACCTCGGCGACGACTGGAAGCTGGCCGAGTCGATGCGTTACAGCACCACCGACACGCAGCGCAACGGCGTGTTCCCCAACGCCCTGCAGAGCGCCAGTTCCTTCATCGCCCAGGACACCAAGCGGCTCACCGCCATCCCGGGTGCCACCGGCCTGCAGTTCCGCTACGTGGACAACCCCTCGCAGGTGTTCAACGTGGCCAACCAGAACGGCAACGGCCTGGTGGTGACCGAAGGCCTGCGTGGCGTGACCATGCCCGTGGACGAGTTCATCAACGACACGCGCGTGCTGCGCAAGTTCGAGTTCGGCGACCAGAGCCACGACGTCACCTTCGGCTATTACCATGCGAACTTCGAGCAGGACTTCGACCGCTACTCGTCGACCATGCTGACCGACGCGACCGACAATGCCCGCGTGCTCGACCTGGTGGGTGTGGACGCGAACGGCAACGTGCTTGGCTCGCTCACCGATCACGGCATCTACCGCTACGGCTACGAGTGGGAACACGCCAGCGGCAAGTCCAACACCAACGCCTTCTACGCCTCCGACGAGTGGCAGGTGACCCCGGAGCTGCGCATCGACGGCGGCCTTCGCTACGAGAAGGTCAACGTGCAGGGTTATACGGAAGGCAAGCAGACCGTCGACATCGGCGGCTCACCGGCGGCCACCACGGTCCTCACGGGTAACGGCGTGTTCACCCACTACGACCAGTCGTTCGACAAGACCGGCTGGACCCTGGGTGCGAACTGGCAGTTCTCGCCGCGCCAGGGCCTGTTTGCCCGCTGGACCTCGGCCTTCCGCTTGCCGAACCTCAGCACCTACATCACCAGCCCGACAGCCACGCCGCTGCTACAGACGATGGACCTGGCCGAGGCCGGTTGGAAGTACAGCGACCGCTTCATGGACCTGTACGCGACGGCCTTCTACACGAAATACGACAACGTCAGCTTCACCAACAACGTCTTCGACCGCAACGGCAACACTTCCACGCCGCAGACCGGCTTCGCCAGCACGAAGACCTATGGCCTGGAACTGGAAGGCACGCTGTACCCGACCAAGTGGTTCGACGTGCAGTTCAACGCCACTCTGCAGGATCCGAAGTACAAGGGCCTGAGCTATACCGACGTGGTCGCCAACGCGCCGGTGCTGCGCGACTACGACGACAACCAGCTCATCCGCGTGCCGAAGGTCAGCTACCGCATCGTGCCGGGCGTCAACCTGCTCGACGGCCGCCTGCGCCTGCAGGTGTCGTACGAGCACGAAGGCAAGCGCTACGTCGATACCGCGAACACGGTGGTGCTGCCGTCATACCACGTGGTCGGCGCCAGCGCCCGCTACGATGCCACGCAACAGCTGTCCTTGTTCCTCTATGCCGACAACATCACCAACTCGCTGGGCCTGACCGAGGGCAATCCGCGTGCCGGCGAATTGCTGAGTTCGGATGCGGGCGCGAATACGTTCATCGCCCGCCCGCTGCTCGGGCGCTCGTTCCGCCTCGCCGCGATGTACCGGTTCTGATGCGCGCGCTGCTCGCTATCCTGATCCTTTGCTTCGCCGTCACTGGTGTGGCGGCGGAGCGGGCGCCGGACCTGGTCCTTCGGGGCCAGCTGTCCGGCGCGGACCAGCACACCTATCGCGAACTGCCGTTCGACGTACCCCAGGGCACGTCGCGTATTACGATCGACTTCGATTACACCGGGCACGAGGAACGGACCACGATCGACCTGGGGCTGCTGGGCCCGGGCGGCTTCGAGGCACAGGACGGATTCCGTGGCTGGAGCGGCGGCGGCAAGCGGCGCTTCACGGTATCGGCCACGGACGCCACGGCCTCCTACCTGCCCGGCGCCATCGAGCCGGGCAAGTGGCGCCTGCTGCTCGGCATACCGAACATCCGCCCCGCTTCGAAGGCCGCCTATACCGCGAAGATCTGGCTTTCGCGCGACGATGAAAGGTTCGGTCCGGAACACGGCCTCGCGACGCCGCTTGCCACGGACGACCGCTGGTATCGCGGCGACCTGCACATGCACTCGGCGCACAGCGACGGCGGTTGCCTGAACCTGTCGAAGACGAAGAAAGTGCCTTGCCCGCTGTTCCTCACCGTCACCTCGGCGGCGAAACGCGGCCTCGACTTCATCGCGGTGTCCGACCACAACACGATGTCGCAGGTGTCCGGGCTTCGGGAGATGCAGGCGTATGTCGACACGATGCTGCTGATCCCCGCCCGCGAGGTCACCACGTTCGAGGGACACGCCAACCTGTTCGGCGTCTCCCGCACGGTGGACTTCCGCGTGGGCAGCAAGGAGGTTCCGGACTGGAACGCCCTGCTGGCCGATGTCGCCCGTGCGCACGGCGTGATCTCGATCAACCATCCGCGCCGGCCAAACGACGAAACCTGCATGGGTTGCGGCTTCACCCCGAAGAAGCCGGTGGACATGCATGGCTTCCAGGCGATCGAAGCGATCAACGGCACCGATGCGCAACGCGCCGATACCGGCATACCGTTCTGGGAGAAGCAGCTGAACGAGGGTCTGCACATCACGGCCATCGGCGGCAGCGACAGCCATATCGGCGCCGACGATCCACGCGACGCCTTCGCCGGGACGATCGGCACGCCGACCACGGTGGTGCATGCACACGAACTTTCCATGGAAGGCATCCTCGACGGCATTCGCGCCGGGCACGTGTTCGTGGATGCGGAAGGGACACGCGACCGTTCGCTCGAGATCGTCGCCAGCGCGGGTACCGCGCTGGCCGGCATGGGCGACGCGATCCCGGTGGCGAACGGCGCAATGCTGCATGTGGCCGTGCACACCAACGCGGTGCAGGGCCAGGTTGTCGCCGTCACGGTGGATGGCGCGCCGCTGGCCAGCGCAGGCCAGACGATCCCTCCGGACGGCAAGGTCTCGTTCGACTGGACCGGCGACGGCAAGGCACACTGGCTGCGCGTGGACATCCGTTCGCAGGATGGGAAGCTGCTGATCCTGGGCAACCCAATCTACGTAAACCACTGACTCCAAGCACGCCGTTTAGCGTGGGAAGTGCGCTGGCGCGCGAACGGTCCTGGCCGCAAGCACCCATCCACGCGCCAGCGCGCTTCCCACACGCACATGCTTCCCGCACGCGCTTCCGACCAAGCCTAGCGGTGCTGCGGCAACGGCGTCCGCGCCAATGCCCACACATCCACGCGTTCCACTCCCGCCGCAAGCAAGACCCGCGCGCACTCCCCCAGCGTCGCCCCGGTCGTCATCACGTCGTCGACGATCGCCACATGTTTCTGTGCCGGCACGCGCCTTACAGCGAACGCTGCGCGAACATTGGTGGCGCGTGCGGCGGCATCGAGTTCGGTCTGCGCGTCCGTCCTGCGGGCGCGCCCGAGGATATCGGGCGCGATCGGCACGCCAAAACGCCTCGCCAATGGCCGGGCCAGTTCCAGTGCCTGGTTGTATCCGCGCTGGCGCAGCCGGCTGACATGCAGCGGCACGGGCACCAGAAGACCGGGCATGAGGGGCGGAAGGCCGGAGGACAGCCAGCACGCGGAAAGCACGCGTCCCGCGGCGAGACTGCCGGAGAACTTGAAGCGGCTTTCGAGGACGTCGAGCGGCCAGGCGTAGACGAAGGGAGCCCAGACGTCATGCCACGGCGGCGGCATCCGCTGGCATTGTCCGCAGATCGGCGTCGTCGATGGCAGGGGAAGCGCGCAGCGACCGCAGCAGGCGATGTTACGCACGAGGACCCGCCGGCAACCGTCGCACAACTCCAGACTGCCACTGCCGTGCCCATCGCAGACGAGACAACGCGGCGGCAGGACGAACCGCCCCGCCGCCGCCAGCCATGCCATGAACCGGGACGCGTCCATGCGTCTTCGACAACCTCAGTCGCGCCGGTACATGGCCGCGTCGACGATCGACCACAGGTGGATGATCCAGCCCAGCCAGATCACCCACAGCACCGCGGCAAGCACGAACATGATCAGCGCCTTGAAGACGCGACCCTGCACCAGCTGCCCCAGGCCGGGGATGAAAAAACTGCAGATCGCGGCAAGCACGTTGCCGGTGCTGCCCTGTCCATTGCTCATGCACACGTCTCCTCGGAAATCACGACGGCCATCGTACGGCAGGCGGCGACGAAGCAATGTAAACCTGTAGGGTGTCGTTAAGGTTGACAGCGGCCTACGAGGTTTCCACACTTCGCGCCTTCGCCCCCGGGAAACCACCATGACCGCAGCCCTACGCCACGACTGGTCCCGCGACGAGGTCGAGCGCCTTTTCGCCTTGCCGTTCAACGACCTGCTCTTCCAGGCCCAGACCGTCCACCGGCAGTACCACGATCCCAATGCCGTGCAGGTCTCGACCCTGCTTTCGATCAAGACCGGCGGCTGCCCCGAGGATTGCGCCTACTGCCCGCAGGCGGCGCGCTACGCGACGGGTGTGAAGGCTGAGAAGCTGATGAGCGTGGAAGCCGTACTCGCGAAGGCGCAGGCGGCGAAGGACGCCGGCGCCAGCCGCTTCTGTATGGGTGCCGCCTGGCGCTCGCCGAAGGACCGCGACGTGGCCAAGGTGGCCGAGATCGTGAGCGCGGTGAAGTCGCTCGGGCTGCAGACCTGCGCCACCCTGGGCATGCTGACCCAGCCGCAGGCCGACACGCTGAAGGCGGCCGGCCTCGACTTCTACAACCACAACCTGGATACCTCGCCCGACTTCTACGGCGAGATCATCCATACGCGTGAGTACCAGGATCGCCTGGACACGCTGGAACATGTGCGCGAGGCCGGCCTGAAGACCTGCTGCGGCGGCATCGTGGGCATGGGCGAGTCGCGCGCGCAGCGCGCCGGCCTGCTCGCCACCCTGGCGAACCTACCCGAGCACCCGGAATCGGTGCCGATCAATCGCCTCGTGCAGGTCGCCGGCACCCCGCTGGCCGGGACGGAAGCGCTCGATCCGTTCGAGTTCGTGCGCAGCATCGCCGTCGCGCGCATCCTCATGCCGGCCTCGGTCGTGCGCCTTTCGGCCGGACGCGAAACGATGGACGACGCCTTGCAGGCGCTGTGCTTCGCCGCCGGTGCCAATTCGATCTTCTACGGCGAGAAGCTGCTTACCACGGGCAATCCCGACGTGGAGCACGACCGCCAGCTGTTCGCGCGGCTCGGCCTGAAGCCCATGGAAGTGGAGATCGAGCCCGGCACCGTTCACGCCGACATCGTCGAGCCCGCCGAGGCGTGAACCGGCCGGACCTACTCGCCCGCCTGGAAGGCGCACGCGCCGCGCGGGAACAGGCGGGACTGCTGCGCCGGGCCCGCACGTGCGACGCCCTCGGTGGCCGCCGCTTCGTGGACGGACGGGCGCTGACGGACTTTTGCGGCAACGACTACCTCGGCCTTGCGGGGCACCGCGACCTGGTCGCGGCGCTGTCGCGAACCGCCGCGGCGGAAGGCGTGGGCACCGGCGCGGCGCACCTGGTGTCGGGCCACCGCGGCGAACACGCGGCGCTCGAGGAAGAGCTCGCCGACTGGACGGGGCGCGAGCGCGCCCTGCTTTTTTCCACCGGGGTGATGGCAAACCTCGGCGCCCTGCAAGCCTTGCTCGGCGCAGACACCCTCCCCGTTTGGGGGCGCGGTTCGGCGCTTTGCGTGCAGGACCGGCTCAACCACGCCAGCCTGATCGACGGCGCGCAACTGGCCGGTGCCGAGCTGCGCCGCTACCCGCATGGCGATGCCGAAGGCGCGGCGCGCCAGCTCGATGCACGGAGCGGACTTCCCGCGCTGGTCGCCACCGATGGCGTGTTCAGCATGGACGGCGACGTGGCGCCGCTGCAGGCATTGGCTGGCATCTGCCGCGCACGCGGTGCCCTGCTCTACGTCGACGACGCGCATGGGCTCGGCGTGCTTGGCGACCAGGGTGCCGGCTCGGTGAGCGCGGTCGGCCTCGGCGTGGCCGACGTGCCGGTGCTCATGGGCACGCTCGGCAAGGCCCTGGGCTGCGCCGGCGCCTTCGTCGCGGGGGATGCCGCGGTGATCGAAGGCATCGCTCAATTCGCCCGCACCTACGTTTACACGACGGCGATGCCCGCGGCGCTGGCGGCCGCGACGCGCGCCGCCGTCCGCTTGGCCCGCTTCGACCGCGACGGGCGCCGCGAGCGGCTGGCGGAGAACATCACCCGTTTCCGCGCGGGCGCCGCCCAGCTGGGCCTGCCGCTCCTGCCATCCGGCACGGCGATCCAGCCCGTGCTGATGGGGACGCCGGCGGCCGCGACGGACGCCGCCGCCACGCTGGAGGCCGCGGGTTTCCTGGTGGCGGCGATCCGTCCTCCGACCGTGCCGCGCGGTGGGGCCCGCCTGCGCATCACCCTCTCGGCGCTGCACACGCCCGGCCGCATCGACGCGCTCCTGGACGCCCTCGCGCGCCTGCCCCGCCCCCTCGAGAGCGCCGTCGTATAATGACCGGTCGCATTCCCCGGGCCCGCCCATGACGATCCTCAACATCTCCGCCTACAAGTTCGTCGGGCTCGACGAGCTTGCGAGCCTGCGGGAGCGGATCGCCGAGCGCTGCGAGGCGCTCGCGTTGAAGGGAACGATCCTGCTCGCCCCGGAAGGCATCAACCTGTTCCTGGCCGCACCCCGCGAAGCCGTCGAGACCTTCGTCGACTGGCTGCGCGAGGACCCGCGCTTCGCCGACATCGTGCCGAAGGAGAGCCTCTCCACGGAGCTGCCGTTCGCACGCATGCGCGTACGCCTGAAGAAGGAAATCATCACCATGCGTGCGCCGGCCATCCGTCCTGCGGAAGGGCGTGCGCCGCACGTGTTGCCGACCGACCTGCGCCGCTGGCTCGACCAGGGCCACGACGACGACGGCCGGCCGGTCGTGCTGCTCGACACACGCAACGATTACGAAGTGGCCGCCGGCACGTTCGAGAACACCGTGGCCTATGGACTGTCCAGCTTCACCGGTTTCCCTGCCGCGGTCGCTGCCGATCGCGAGCGCTTCGAAGGCAAGACGGTGGTCTCGTTCTGCACCGGCGGCATCCGCTGCGAAAAGGCCGCCATCCACATGCGCGAGATCGGCATCGAGCACGTGTACCAGCTCGAAGGCGGCATCCTGAAGTACTTCGAGGACGTCGGGGGCGCCCACTGGCGCGGCGATTGCTTCGTCTTCGACGGACGCGGCGCGCTCGATCCCTCGCTGACGCCGAGCAGCGCGGCATGAGCGGACTTCACATCGAAACCCATGGCAGCGGCGCGATACCGCTGGTGATGATCCATGGCTGGGCCATGCACGGCGGCATCCTCGCGCCGCTGGTCGAGGCCCTGGCAGAGCGCTGCACCGTGTACGCGGTGGACCTGCCGGGCCATGGTTACTCTTGCCAGTCCAATATCCCGCTCGAGCCCCTGGCCTGCGCCCGCGCCATCGCCTCGGAGACGCCACCGGCGGCCTGGCTCGGCTGGTCGATGGGCGGACTGGTCGCCTTGACCGCCGCACTCGAGTTGCCCGACGCCGTAAGCATGGTCGTACCGATGTGCTCCACCCCTCGCTTCGTCCGCAGCGAAGACTGGCCCTACGGGAACGACGCCGCAATGGTGCGCCAGCTCGCCGCGGACCTCGAGGCCGACTACAAGGCCACCGTGGAACGCTTCATCGCCCTCGAAGCCATGGGCAGCGCCGATCCGCGCGCCGAGGCGCGGCGGCTGAAGGAGGAAGCGTTCTCCCGCGGCGAACCCGATCCGCGCGTGCTCATGGAAGGCATACGTCTGCTCGAGGCCACCGACCTTCGCCCGCGGCTTCCGGCGATCCGCCAGCCCAGCCTCTGGATAGCCGGGCGGCGCGACCGCATAGTGCATCCCGAGGCGATGCGCTGGTCCGCCGAGGCAGCGGGCGGCCAGTTCGAGGAGATCGCGCATGCGGGACACGCCCCCTTCATCGGACACGCGACGGTGGTGGCCGATGTCCTGACCCGGTTCATCGACACACACTCATGAGCGACTTCCATTTCGACCGGCGCCAGGTCCGACGCAACTTCGGCCGCGCCGCAGGCACCTACGAAAAGCACGACGCGCTCCAGCGCGAGGTGCAGGCCACCCTGATCGACCGCCTGGACGTCTACGAACAGGCAGCGGAGGTGGTGCTGGACGTCGGCGCCGGTACGGGCCGCGGCAGCGCCGCGCTGAAGAAGCGCTATCCGAAGGCGCAGGTGATCGCCGTCGACCTTGCCTTGCCGATGCTCAAACAGGCGAAGCAGCACGTGGGCTGGCTCAAGCCGTTCGGCCGTGTCGTCGCGGACGCCTATACGCTGCCCGTGCCCGACCACAGCGTGGATGTGCTGTTTTCGAACCTCTGTTTCCAGTGGTGCGAGGACCTGCCCCGCCTCTTCGCGGAGTGCGCGCGCGTGCTGAAGCCGGGCGGCCTGCTTACCTTCTCCACCTTCGGCCCCGACACGCTGAAGGAACTGCGCGCCGCGTGGGCGGAAGCGGATCAGCAGGCCCACGTGGCCCGCTTCCTCGACATGCACGACGTGGGCGACGCGATGCTCGCGCAAGGCCTGCGCGATCCCGTGCTGTTCGCCGAGCGTTACACGCTCACCTACCCGACCCCACGCGCGCTCCTGGACGAGTTGAAGGGACTCGGTGCGAACAATGCGGATGCCGACCGCCCGCGCGGCCTCACCGGCAAGCAGGATTACCGCCGCATGATCGACGCCTACGAGGCCCTGCGCAGCGACGGCGTCATTCCTTCCACCTGGGAAGTGGTGACGGCCCACGCGTGGGGGCCGCCCGCGGGCCAGTCACGCCGCGAAGGCGGCGGCGAGATCGCGAGCTTCCCGATCGAGAACCTGCGCGGATCGCGACGCAAGACGCCGTTCTGATCCTTCGTGGTCACAGTTTCCGCGTGAGCGTGTGGGCATCCCGTGGCGCCTTCACCTTTGCGTCGTTGTCGAAGTACACGTAGACGTCGCGCGAGGCGCGCTTCGGCGGCGCCGTCCGGCTGATGCGCGGATCCTTTCCCGGTTGCGCCCCGCGCCGCCACGCGCGGATGCGGTGCGCCCACTCATCCAGCGTCTCGTCGCCGTAGCCGCTCGCGTAGAGCTGCTTGTCTCCGTGCAGGCGCACATAGACGAACGGCGCCGTCACGTCGAAATAGCGCGGAAATTTGCCTGCCGTGTCCGCGACCACGAAGGCGACGCCGTACTTGCGCAGGAGGGCGATGAAAGCGGGATCGACGAAGCTTTCGTGGCGGATCTCGACGGCATGACGCAGTCGATGGCTCCGTGCGACCTCCAGGTAAGGCTCGCGCTTCAGGTGCGTATCGTGGCCGCGCCCCATCCTGGCGGCCTCCGCGGACGTACGTGGCAGCATCGCGAGGAAGCTCTCGAACAGATCGGGATCGAAGCGGAAATTTGGCGGAAACTGCCAGAGGATCGGACCGAGTTTTTCGCGCAGGGCAAGCACCCCGGAGGCGAAGAAGTTCGCCATGGGCTTCTCGATGTTCCGCAGGCGCTTGTTATGGGTGATGAAGCGCGGGCCTTTCACGGCGAAGACGAAGCCGCGCGGCGTGTCCGCATACCACGAGGCGTAGCTTTCCGGCCGTTGCAGCGAATAGAACGACCCGTTGATCTCGATCGTGGGGAATTCGCGCGAAGCGAACGCGAGCTCGTCCCGCTGGACGAGATCCTTCGGATAGAAGACGCCACGCCACGGGGCATAGCGCCAGCCGGAGATGCCAATCCTTGTCTTAGCCATGCGCGCATGGCAGCGCGCCGGCGGTGCAGCGAGGGTGAATACGGCGTCAGCGGCGGCGAAAACATTCAACGACGTGATCGTCGACCATGCCGGCCGATTGCATCGTCGCGTAGCAGATCACGCTGCCGGCAAAGCGGAATCCGCGCCGTCGGAGGGCCGCGCTCATGCGATCCGATGCTTCGTCGGAAACGGGCATCGGCTCGCCCTCCCTGCGCATGTTCACCTTGGGCACACTGCCCGCGAACGCCCAGAGGAAGGCCGAAAACGAGCCCTCGTCCTCGATGATGCGCAGGGCGATGCGTGCGTTGGAGCGGATCGCCTCGAGCTTGAGGCGATTGCGGATCACGCCACGATCCGCCCGAACCGCGGCCAGCTCCGCGTCGCTCATGGCGGCGACGCGGGCGATGTCGAACCCGTGGAACGCGCGGCGGAACGCCTCGCGCTTGGTCAGTACGATGCGCCAGGCCAGGCCTGCCTGCACGCCTCGCAGCGCCAGTTTCTCGAAGAGAAACCGGTCGTCGTGGACAGGGACACCCCATTCGGTATCGTGATAGACGCGTTCCGCGTCGCTCTGCTCGGCCCATGCACAACGCATAGCCACCTCGCATCTTCCCAGAAGGAGCGAGGAGGTTATCGTTGCACTTTTTGCGTGGATGTCCGCTCGCAACGTGCGCCCATGTGCGCATACGCGTTATCCGTGTTGGGCGTCACCCACAGCACGCCCGCTATCGCCAGGGCAACGCATCCAGGTCGACGTTGCCGCCCGTGAGCACCGCTCCGACGCGGCGTCCGGCGAAATATTGCGGATAACGCAAGGCGGCCGCCAGAACGGTCGCGCTCGACACTTCCACGACGATGCGCAGCTCGCTCCAGAGGAGCTTCATCGCAGCGATCGCCTCGGCATCGCTCACCCGCAGCACCGCGACACCGTGATCGCGCAGGGCATGGAAGTTCGGCTCGCCGATCAGCGTGCGCAGGCCGTCGCAGACCGTGTCGGCCACGAACGGGCCCACGCGTGAGCCGGACTCCAGCGAGCGCGCCGCGTCGTCGGCTCCTTCCGGCTCCGCACCGAACAACGCGATGCCCGGGTCGAGACCATGCGCGGCGATCGAGCAGCCGGATGCGAGTCCGCCGCCACCGACAGGAAACAGCACGGTATCCAGCCCGGGAACCTGGCGGAAGAGTTCCGGTACCAGCGTGCCCTGCCCGGCGATCACCCGCGCATCGGCGTAAGGGTGCACGAGGGTGGCGCCGGTGGCGGCCTGCACCTCGGCCGCCGCTGCCTCGCGCGCCGCGGTATTGGGTGCGCAGCGATGCACCGTCGCGCCAGCCGCGACGATCGCGTCCACCTTCGCCTTCACCGCGCCTTCGGGCACCACCACGTGCGCAGGTATGCCCCGCGTGCGGGCGGCCATCGCAAGCGCGTTGCCGTGGTTCCCGGACGAGTGCGTGACGACGCCGTTCGCCGCTTCCTCGTCCGTCAGCGCCCACACCGCATTGGTGGCGCCACGGAACTTGAAGGCGCCGCCGCGCTGCAGGTTCTCGCACTTGAACACGATCGGCGCGCCCAGCAGCGCGTCGATGCGATCGCTGCGCAGCACGGGCGTGACCAACGCATGCGGCGCGATGCGCGCTGCGGCGTCGCGGATCTCCGCGAAGCTGGGCAGTGCGCTCACTGGTCGAACTCCACGCCGCAGACGAAGCGGCGCTCCTGGCCCGGGCCCAGCGTGACCAGTGGCGTGCAGTCGTCGCGGTTGAAGGCATCGGCCATGCATTCCATCGGCTCGAGCGCCACGGACTTGCGCGCGTCGCGCTCGGCGGTGTCGGACGTGAAGACGAGCATCACGCCTTTCTCCTGCCACACGGCGATGCCCGCGCCGCTCTTCGGATCACGCATGCGCGTGCGCGCCCGGCCATCCGCGTCAAGCTGGAGATCGGCGTAAGTGTGGTTCAGCTGCATGTCGCCGATGGCGCGTGCCTTGCGGAAATCCACGCTGGGCTCGGCCTTGTCCAGCGACTGCCAGGCGCGCGTTCCGGGCAAGGGGATGAAGTCCTCGCCCGTGGCGATCACGGTATCGGCGGGAACGTGCAGTTCCCACCCTTCGATCGGATTGTCCGAGAGACGGAAGTACGGGTGCCAGCCGAAGAAGGTCGGCGCGGCATGCTCGCCTACGTTTCGCGTCTTCGCCTCGACCGTCAGCCCCTTGTCGTCGAGCGTGAAGGTGACGGTCACGTCGAGCGCGAACGGATAGCCCGGATGCGCATCGGGGCGGATCGCCTGGGTGAACAGCGTGACGAAAGCATGGTCGTCGTCGGCATGCTCGCGCTGGACGTCGAACAGTTCCCCGCGGAGGAAGCCGTGACGGATCGCACGATCCGCGCCGACGGCTCCTGGCTGCAAATCGTAGGACTTTCCTTCAAACGTGTAGCGGGCGCCGTCCACCCGGTTGGCGAACGGCGCCATGATCGCGAAGCGCGATCCCTTATGGCCCAGCAGCTCCTTCTCGTCGCGGAAGCCGTCGGCGATGTCGCGCCGCGCCTCGGGCGAACAGGTGACGATCGACAGGACGGTGGCGCCGCGGCGGGCGATGCGGACCTCCCGGTCCGCGTCCGCGTCGACCAGCACCACCAGTTCCTGGGCGCCCAGAACCGAGCGCGTGACGGTGAAACGAGACATGGATGCCTTCCTTTTGACGGATTCGGACGCATGTTAGCCTGCCATCAGACCAAATAACGCCGTGCCGCCATGAGCGATCGTTCCGACGCCCCCACCTCCGTCATCCGCCTCGCCGACTACCGGCCGCCGGCCTGGACCGTCGAACACGTGGACCTGGCGTTCGACCTCGGGATAGACCGCACCGAGGTCGCGGCCACGTTCGAGGTGGTGCGTCATGCCGACGAGCCCGTGCGCCTCAACGGCGAGGGCCTGGAACTGCTCGAGCTATCCGTGGACGGCCGGCGCCTGGGCGACGGCGAATACATCCTGGCCAACGGGATCCTCGAGGTCGCCGTCGACGCCGACCGCTGCATCCTCGCCACCCGCGTGGCCATCCACCCGGCGGAAAACACCGCGCTGGAAGGCCTCTACCTCTCGGGCAGCCGGGACAAGGGGTTCCTGCTGACCCAGTGCGAGGCCGAGGGCTTTCGCCACATCACCTTTTTCCCGGATCGCCCGGACGTGCTTTCCAGGTATACGGTGACGCTCCGCGCCGACAAGCAGCGCTTTCCGGTGCTCCTGGCGGGCGGCAACCCCGATGGATCGGGCGACCTGGACGGCGGCCGGCACTGGGCACGCTTCGTCGATCCGCATCCGAAGCCCAGCTATCTCTTCGCCGTGGTTGCCGGCCGGCTCGAGCGGATCAGCCACGACTACACCACTGCCGACGGCCGTGCCGTCGCGCTGCACATCTGGGCCGAAGCCGACGTCATCGATCGCTGCGGCTATGCCATGGATTCGCTGATCCGTTCGATGCAGTGGGACGAGCGCGCCTACGGGAGAAATTACGACCTCGACGTATTCCACGTCGTCGCCACGCACGATTTCAACATGGGCGCGATGGAGAACAAGGGACTGAACATCTTCAACGCGAAGTACCTGCTCGCGGATCCGGACTCGAGCACGGACGACGAATACCGTCACGTCGAGGCCGTGGTCGCTCACGAGTACTTCCACAACTGGAGCGGCAACCGCGTCACCTGCCGCGACTGGTTCCAGCTCAGCCTGAAGGAAGGGCTCACCGTGTTCCGCGAGCAGAGCTTCTCCGCGGACATGAATTCGGCGCCGCTGAAGCGCATCGAGGACGTCGCACTGCTGCGCCGCGCGCAGTTCCCCGAGGACGCCGGTCCGCTGTCGCACCCGGTGCGCCCGTCGCAATACAGCGAAATCAACAATTTCTACACGGCCACGGTCTATGAGAAAGGCTCGGAACTGGTGCGCATGCTCGCCGGCCACCTCGGCCCCGACGGCTTCCGCAAGGGCATGGACCTGTATTTCGAGCGGCACGACGGGCAGGCCGCGACCATCGAGGATTTCCTCCGGGCACTCGGCGACGCGAACGGCGCCGACCTCACGCCTTATCTCGCCTGGTACGGGCAGGCGGGCACGCCGCGCCTGACGGCGGAGGGCCGTTTCGATGCCGCGCAACGCCGCTACCGTCTCACGCTGCGCCAGCGCACGCCGGCCACGGCAGGGCAACCGGCCAAGCAGGCCCTGCCGATCCCGGTGCGGCTGTCGCTGTTCGACCGTTCGGGTGCCGCCCTGCCGCTGCGCCTCGAGGGCGAAAGCAGCGCCACGGCCACGGAACGCACCGTGGTGCTCGACGGCGCCGAGCGAAGCTTCGTGTTCGAGGACATCGACGCCGCGCCGGTACCTTCCCTGCTGCGCGGCTTCTCCGCGCCGGTGATCCTCGAATGCGATTACCTGCCGGGCGAGCTGGCCATCCTGCTGCGCCACGACGCGGACGGGTTCAACCGCTGGGAAGCCGGACAGCAGCTTGCCGGCCTGGCCTACGACGACTGCCGGGACGGCAACGTGGACGGCTCGGCCCTGCGAGCCTGGACCCGCGCCCTGACCGAGCTGTTCGCCGACGGCAGCGTGGACGACGCGCTGCTGGCCGAACTGCTGACGCCCCCGGGCGAAATCGAACTCGTGGAACGCCAGCCGGAGCGCGACCCGGAGCGTATCCGCATCGCCCGGCAGGCGATGTTGCGCGCCCTGGCCCGGCGCATCGGCGCGGACGCGCTACGCGAGCGCTACGAGCAGCTGCGGGCCACGGCTAGCGCCGCACTGGATGCGCCGGCCCAGGCACGCCGCCAGCTGAAGCGCCGCCTCCTCGATCTGCTCGCCCTGGTCGACCCCGAGGGCACGGTGGTGCGGGCCAGGGCCCAATACGAGCAGGCGCCGGCCATGACCGACCGTCTCGCTGCGCTGACCACGCTCGCGACCTACGCCCCGTCGTCGGCCGACGAGCCCATCGCGCATTTCCGCCGGCGCTACGAAGGGAATGCCCTGGCCTTGGACAAATGGTTCGCCATGCAGGCGCTGTTGCCGGGTGCCGACGCGCTCGCGCGCGTCCAGGCGCTGGAGGGCGATCCGGCCTTCACCCTGAAGAACCCCAACCGCGTGCAATCGCTCCTCGGCAGCTTCGCCCGCGCCAACCCGACCGGCTTCCATCGCGCGGACGGCGCCGCCTACCGCTGGCTGGCAGACCGGCTGGTGAGCATCGATGCCTTGAATCCCCAGGTGGCCGCCAGGCTCGCCACGGCCTTCAACGGCTGGAAGCGCCTTGAGCCGGTGCGCCGGGAAGCAGCCCATGCCGTGGTCGCGGGACTTGCTGCACGGACCGATCTTTCCCGCGATCTCACCGATATCCTGGGCCGTGTCGCGCTCGGCTAGGACGATGTGGGAGAGAAACTGACGTACTGCGTCACCAATTGCCGAAACCGAGTACGTTCTTGACGTAAAAGTCACACACGGTTCATTCGGAAAGTGTACTGTTGGGCCCAACGAAGAAAGCCGCGGCCAAAGCCGCGGCTCTTCGTGCCGATCACTCGGTTTCTGGCGCCCGGCAGCACGGTCATCCTGGATTCCCCCTGTTCCTGAGACCGCCGGGCGCCAGATCTCATTCGTCGAACCGAATGGGGCGTCCGTGCCCGCATCCCGCTTCCTTCGTCCGGCACACGGCCAAACCCCTGCGTCTGGCCTCGGCGCGCGGATGATCGCGCTGCGTCTGCCCGGAAGAAGTGCATGCACTATCAAGCACGAGCCATGCCACCCCAAGGGTGACGGCAGGGCGTAAAATCCTCCCACCATGCTGCATAACGAAACCTACGACGTCATCGTGGTCGGTGGCGGACACGCCGGCACCGAAGCCGCCCTCGCCTCCGCCCGCGCCGGGGCGCGCACGCTGCTGCTCAGCCACAACATCGAGACGATCGGCCAGATGAGCTGCAACCCGGCCATCGGCGGCATCGGCAAGGGCCACCTGGTCAAGGAGATCGACGCCTTGGGTGGCGCCATGGGCCTGGCCGCGGATCGCGCCGGCATCCAGTGGCGCACGTTGAATGCCTCGAAGGGGCCCGCCGTGCGGGCCACGCGCTGCCAGGCCGACCGTGCCCTGTACAAGGCCGCCATCCGCTCGATGGTGGAGGCGCAGCCGAACCTCGTACTGTTCCAGCAGGCGGTGGACGACCTGATCCTCATTGGCGGCCGCGTGGCCGGCGTGCGCACGCAGATGGGCCTGGATTTCCAGGCGCCGGCGGTGGTGCTCACCGCGGGCACCTTCCTGGCCGGCAAGATCCACATCGGGCCGGCACAGTATGCCGGCGGTCGCGCAGGCGATCCGCCCGCCTCGACGCTGGCCGCCAGGCTGCGCGAACTGCCCGTCGCGGCCGACCGGCTCAAGACCGGCACGCCGCCGCGCATCGACAGCCGCAGCATCGACTTCTCGGTGCTGGACGAGCAGCCGGGCGACGACCCGATGCCGCACTTCTCCTTCATGGGATCGGCCGCCGACCATCCGCGCCAGGTCAGCTGCTGGATCACCCACACCACCGAGGCCACCCACGAGCTCATCCGCGGCTCGCTGGATCGCTCGCCCTTGTACAGCGGCCAGATCGAAGGCGTGGGCCCGCGCTATTGCCCATCCATCGAGGACAAAGTTGTCCGCTTCGCCGACAAGACCTCGCACCAGATCTTCGTGGAACCGGAAGGGCTCGATACCTTCGAAATCTACCCGAACGGCATTTCCACCTCGCTTCCGTTCGACGTGCAGTACGCCCTCGTCCGCTCGATTCCGGGCTTCGAGCGCGCGCACATCACACGCCCCGGGTACGCCATCGAGTACGACTATTTCGATCCACGCGGATTGCACCCCTGGCTCGAGACGAAGGCTATCCCGGGCCTGTATTTCGCCGGGCAGATCAACGGCACCACGGGTTACGAGGAAGCGGGCGCGCAAGGCCTCGTCGCCGGCATGAACGCCGCGCTGTCCACGCGCGGCGAGGCGCCCTGGTATCCGCGCCGCGACGAGGCTTACATCGGCGTGCTGATCGACGACCTGACGACCAACGGCACCATCGAGCCCTATCGGATGTTCACCTCGCGCGCCGAATACCGGCTGCACCTTCGCGAGGACAATGCCGACCTGCGCCTCACGCCGCAGGGCCATGCGCGCGGCGTGGTGTCCGACGAGCGCTTCCGGCGCCTCGAGGCCAAACGCGAAGCCGCCGAGCGCGAAGGCGCGCGCCTGCGCGGGCTCTGGGCGGCTCCGGGCAATGCGCTCGGCGCGGCGATCGAGCGCTCGCTCGGTATCGCGGTGAGCCGCGAGACGCATGCCCTCGACCTGCTCCGCCGTCCGGAACTGGATTACGCCACCCTCACCACCGTGCCCGAACTCGGGCCGCCGGTGGACGACGCCGAAGTCGCCACCCAGGTGGAAGTGCAGGCGAAGTATTCTGGCTACCTCGAGCGTCAGCGCGAAGAGATCGAGCGCCAGCGTCACCACGAGTCCACCGCGATTCCCGAAGGTTTCGACTACGACCGCGTCCGCGGCCTGTCGGCGGAAGTGCTGGTGAAGCTGAAGCGTTCGCTTCCCGCCACCATCGGCCAGGCCTCGCGCATCAGCGGCGTGACGCCGGCGGCGATTTCGCTGCTGCTCGTCCACCTGAAACGACGGGCGGCGTAGGAGCGCGCCTGGCGCGCGACAGCTTTTGAGGCCGTGCCTGCGGGCTGGTGCGCGAGCATTCAGACTGAGTCGAAGAGCTGTCGCGCGCAGGCGCGCTCCTACGCGCTATTAGCGCCATCTGGCATCATTCGGGCATCGACGTAGCGAGCGGAAGGCACACCATGCAGGTTTGGATCGGACGGAACGGCGAGCGCTTCGGCCCTTATGAAGAAGGTGAAGTCCGGCAGTGGCTGCGCGACGGCACCTGTCGTCCGGAGGAGCTGGGCTGGTACGAGGGCATGACGGACTGGCGTCCTCTCGGCGAACTGTTCCCGGACGAGCGGCCTGCCGCGGGCACCGTGCCGCCGATGCCCCCATCCCCGCCGCCTTTCCTGGGCGTGACGGACGTTGCGGAACCCGAATACGCCGGGTTCTGGCTGCGCTTTGGCGCCTGGGTGATCGACTATCTGATCCTGATGGTGCCCTTCACCGTGATCAGCCTGGGCATGGGCCTCGGCGCGGCCATGACGGCACTGCTCGGCCAGTTCGAGAAGGACCAGGCCGCCGCGCTCACCGCGTACGCCGCCGCCGTGCAGCCGATCACCTATGTCCTGCTGACGATCGGCTTCATCTACTACGCTTTCTTCGAAAGTTCGAAGTGGCAGGCCACGCCGGGCAAGATGGCTGTCGGCATCCGCGTCACCGATACCGAGGGCCGCCGCATCAGCGTGGGCCGCGCGGCGGGCCGCAACGCCATTCGCCTGGTGAATGCCTTCACCTTCCTCGTGCCGATGGTCTTCTACGTCACCGCCGCGTTCACCCGGCGCAAGCAGGGCGTGCATGATCTCCTGGCGAGCACCTATGTGCTGACCGGGCGCGCCGAGAAGACGGTGGCGATGCCTGCTCCCCGCAGCGGTCCGGGCGGCAGTTTCGACGCCTGAGGCCAGCCCCCTTCGCGCGCCAGCGCGCTTCCCGCGAGGGTCTTCCCCGCGCTTGCTATCATCGGCAGTCCGGCAAGTCACAAGAAGACCCATGCAGAGCATCGAACAACGTATTGCCCAGGACATCGCCGCGAAGCCCGAACAGGTGCGTGCGGCGGTGGAGCTCCTCGACGGCGGCGCCACCGTGCCGTTCATCGCGCGCTACCGCAAGGAAGTGACCGGCGGCCTCGACGACACCCAGCTGCGCCTGCTCGAGGAGCGGCTGCGCTATCTGCGCGAACTCGAGGACCGCCGCGCCGCGATCCTGGACAGCATCGCCGAGCAGGGCAAGATGACCGACGCGCTGCGCGCGGACATCCTCAGCGCCGACACCAAGGCGCGACTGGAAGACCTCTACCTGCCTTACAAGCCCAAGCGCCGCACCAAGGCACAGATCGCCCGGGAAGCGGGTCTCGAGCCGCTGGCGCTGGGCCTGCGCGAGGATCCCACGCTGGATCCGGAAACGTTCGCCGCCGGCTTCGTCGATGCGGAGAAGGGCGTCGCCGACACCCGGGCCGCGCTGGACGGCGCACGCGCCATCCTCATGGAAGCGATCGCCGAGGACGCCGCGCTGGTCGGCGAACTCCGCGACTGGCTCTGGGAGAAGGGGCAGATCCGCGCCACCGTGGTCGCCGGCAAGGAGAACGAAGGCGCGAAGTTCCGCGACTATTTCGACCACGTGGAACCGATCGCGAAGATCCCCTCGCACCGCTTGCTCGCGCTGATGCGCGCACGCAACGAAGGCGTGCTCGAGATCGACCTCAATCCGGGCGTCGATGCCGACCAGGGACATGCCGAAGGCGAAGGCCGCGTCGCCGCACGTGCCGGCATTATTGATCGCGGCCGTGCCGCCGATGCGTGGCTGCGCGAGACCGTGCGCCTCACCTGGCGCGTGAAGCTGCACCTGCACCTCACGCTCGACCTCTTCGGCCGCGTGCGCGAAGGCGCGGAAGACGAAGCCATCCGCGTGTTCGGCGAAAACCTCAAGGACCTCCTGCTCGCGGCGCCCGCCGGCGCGAAGACCGTCATGGGCCTCGACCCCGGCATCCGCACCGGCTGCAAGATCGCCATCGTCGACGCCACGGGCAAGCTGCTGGCCCACGACACGATCTACCCGCACGAGCCGCGCAACCAGTGGGACCAGTCCATCGCGCGGATCGCCCAGCTGTCGAAGCAACACGGCGTGGACCTCGTCGCGATCGGCAACGGCACCGCCTCGCGCGAAACCGACAAGCTCGTCGGCGAAGTCATGCGCAAGCACGCCGACCTCGGCCTGTCCAAGATCGTGGTGAGCGAAGCCGGTGCGTCGGTGTATTCCGCGTCCGAACTCGCCGCGAAGGAATTCCCGGATCTGGACGTCTCGATCCGCGGCGCCGTCTCCATCGCGCGCCGCCTGCAGGATCCGCTCGCTGAGCTGGTGAAGATCGAGCCCAAGGCGATCGGCGTGGGCCAGTACCAGCACGACGTGAACCAGGTGAAGCTGGCCCGCGCGCTAGACGCGCGCGTCGAGGATTGCGTGAACGCGGTCGGCGTCGACGTGAACACGGCTTCCGCGCCGTTGCTCGCGCGCGTGGCCGGCCTGTCGGCCAGCGTGGCCGAGAACGTGGTGAAACATCGCGATGCGAACGGCCCCTTCCCCAGCCGCAAGGACCTGCTCAAGGTGCCCCGCCTGGGCGACAAGGCCTTCGAGCAATGCGCGGGCTTCCTGCGCATCACCGGCGGCAGCAATCCGCTGGACGCCAGTTCCGTCCATCCCGAGGCGTATCCCGTCGTTGAACGGATCCTCAAGCAGTGCGGCCGGGAAGTGAAGCAGGTCATCGGCGATACCGCCTTCCTGCGTGGCCTGAAGGCCGATGAGTTCACCGACGACACCTTTGGCCTGCCGACGGTCCGCGACATCCTCAAGGAACTGGAAAAGCCCGGACGCGATCCGCGTCCTGAATTCGTGGCGCCCAGCTTCGCCGAGGGCGTCGAGGACCTGAAGGACCTCAAAGTCGGCATGGTCCTGGAAGGCCGCGTGACCAACGTGGCGGCGTTCGGCGCCTTCGTCGACATCGGCGTGCACCAGGACGGCCTCGTCCACGTCTCGGCGCTCTCGCACACCTTCGTCAAGGACCCGCGCGACGCGGTGAAGGCCGGCGACATCGTCAAGGTCAAGGTGATGGAGGTCGACCTCCCGCGCAAGCGCATCGCCCTCAGCATGCGCCTGGACGACGTGCCGGGCGAAGCCCGGAGCGGACGCCCCGCCCAGCGCGACGAAACGCCGGGCGGCGGTAACCGGCGAGGCGGCGGCCCAGGCGGCCGGCCGGCGCAGCCGCCGAAGGCGGCCCCCGCGCCAGCCAACAGCGCCTTTGCCGACGCCTTTTCCCGCGCGCTTAAGAAATAACTGAGGCCTCAAAGGTCCGGACCCTACTTCGGAGATCCGGACCCTACCCGTGGGAAGCACGCTTCCCACGCCAGCTGTCCATGCCCCTTCACGCGTACCGCGGCGCAGCATGCGCCGCCGTATGGTTTTCCATTACCGTAACGTTTCTCTAACGCCCCACACGGAGTGACCTCATGCGAATTCGTCATCTTGCCGGTGCCATCGGTGCCGCCCTTCTCTTCAGTGCCGGGGCGCACGCCGACGGGTACCAGCAGGTCGTGTCCTTCGGCGACAGCCTGAGCGATAACGGCAACGTCGCGATCCTTTCGGGCTCCCCGGTCGTCACCCGCTTCACGACCAACCCGGGTACCGTCGCCGTCGAAAACATCGCGAAGCACTTCAACCTGTCGCTGACGCCCTCACTGCAGGGCGGCACGGACTACGCCTTCGGCGGCGCGCGTGCCGCCATCGCCAATCCGGTGCCGGCCACCTCCACCCAGGTCCAGCAGTACCTCGCGGCCAATGGCGGCAAGGCCAACCCGAACGCGCTGTACACCATGTGGGTCGGCGCCAACGACCTGCTGGCGGCCGTGCAGAACCCGGCCACGGCCCAGGTGACGGTGGCGACGGCGGCGACCAACGAAGTCGCGCAGATCAAGGCCCTCCAGGACGCCGGCGCGAAGACCATCGTCGTCTTCAACTTGCCGGACGTGGGCAAGACGCCGGCCGCCCTGTCGCAGGGGGCCGCTGCGTCGGCGGGCATCACCCAGCTGAGCCAGGTCTACAACGGCGTCCTCAGCGGCGGGCTGGCTTCGGCCAACCGCGGCATCGTGCCGATCGACACCTATGCCCTGCTTAACGAGGTCATCGCCAGCCCGGGCACCTACGGCTTCACCAACGTGACCGTGCCCGCCTGCACCACGGCCAGCTCGATCACCTGTTCGCCGGCGACGCTGCGCGATCCGAACGCGGCAGCCACCTACCTGTTCGCCGACGGCATCCATCCGACCACCGCGGCGCACGCGCTGCTCAGCCAGTACGCGATCTCGGTGATCACTGCGCCGCAGCAGATCTCGCTGCTGGGCGAAGCGGGCCTCGCTTCCAACGCCGCGCACGTGCGCACGCTGCGCAACCAGATGATGGCCGACAACTTCGGTGCCGATTCGCGCTTCTTCGCGGCGGTGGACTACGGCCAGCAGAAGTTCAAGAACACCGACACCTCGCCCAAGACCGATAGCGACAACGTCAACCTCACGATCGGTGCCGACGCGCGCGTGAACGACCATGTCTCGGTCGGCGTGGCCATGGGCGTGGCGCAGTCGAAGGCCGACTTCCAGGGCGGTGGCGGCTACAAGATGCAGGACATCGCGGGCTCGGGCTACGCCTTCTACCATAACGGTGGCGGCTACTTCGGCGGCTTCGCCAGCTTCGGCCAGCTCAGCTTCACCGACATCGACCGCCGCATCGACCTCGGCGCGGCACGCCGCACCGAGACCGGCAAGACCGACGGCTCGCACGTCGGTGCCGGCCTCAGCGGCGGCTGGTGGTTCGGCAGCGACACGCTGAAGACCGGCCCCTTCGTCTCGGTGGAATGGCAGCAGCTGCGCGTGTTCGGTTATACCGAGCGCAACGACACCAGCACGGCGATGCGCTTCGACAAGCAGATCCGCAATTCGCGCATCGAAACCGCCGGCTGGCGCTTGCAGGGCGCCTGGCAGTCGGGCAACACGATGCTGCGTCCGTTCGCCGAAGTCGCCTACAACCACGACGGCCGCGCAGACGACCGCTACGTGACAGCCGGCCTGACCAACATGGCCGGCCAGTTCAGCGTGCAGGGCTTCTCGCCCGACAAGACCTGGATGACCGCCGACCTCGGCGTCACGGCCGACTTCAACCAGAGCTGGAGCGGTTGGGTCAGCTACAGCGGCCGCTTCGGCGACGACACGCAGCGTTACAACGGTCTGAACCTTGGGGTGAAGCTCGCGTTCTGACGAACCGGGAGCCAAAAAAACGCCGGCTTCTGGCCGGCGTTTTTTTTCTGGATGGACGGCTTTACTTCTTGCCGCCCGCCTTCGAATACATGGCCTCGGCCTGCTTCTTCAGGTTGTTGGCGTCGTCGTCGGACAGAGTATCGACCTTGCCGCCGGCTTCGTTCTGCTTGAGCACCAGCTCGCCGGCATCGTTCCAGCCCGCGCGCGCCGTCGAGTTCGGCTTGGCGTCCTTGCTCGACTTCTTCTCCTGCACGATGACCCACGGCTTGCCGTTCTTGTAGGCGTAGTTGGTCGAGGTGAAGCCCTTGTCGCCGTAGTCGACCAACTCGATGACGAACTGGACGTCGTTGCCCTTCTTGAAGATCTGCCAGCCACGCGACTCGCCTTCCTTCAGTGCGGTGCCCTGGGTGACCTTCATGCCGCCGATGTTCTTCTTGAGGCTGTTGTAGCCGGCCAGCTCCTTCTCGCCCGGGGTGGCTTCGCCGACGAGCTGGATGGTGACGGCGTTCTTCGCGCCCTTGGTCACCACCGGCGTCTTCAGCGGCGAAGAGTAATGGCGCTCACCGTCCTGCAGCGACACCTCGACGATGTACATGTCATTCGGGTTGACGTCCGTCTGGTTGAAATCCAACTGGAACGACTGCGGCATGGTGACCGGCGCGATGGTCTTCGAAGCCAGCGGCTGCGAACCCTCGGCGCTCACGTCGACCAGCTTGAGGTCGAGCTTGGCGTCGGGGCTGAGCTGGGCGCTCGCGTCGCGCAGGCTGACCGTGCCGGTGACGGCATTGGCCGGGGCGGCGGGCTTGCTATCGGTGCTGCCGCTGGAAGCCGGCTGCTGGCCATTGGTGTCGGAGCCGCCGCTGCAACCGGCGAGGGCCGCCAGCGCGGCCACGGATGCGAGCGACAAGAAAATCCTGCGCATGGTCGAACCTCGTAACGAATGGAATGGTCGTGGGGTCACGGAAGATACGCACGCGCATGGCGCACCGGAACTCCCGGGGGAACCTGGGAGGATACCGGCAAATGCGCCGTCAGAAAAGTCAAGTGACGAACTAGACACGAGTGGCTTTCCGGAGCCCGCTGGAAAGCTGGCAGTCAGACTTGCCGAAAAACGGCAATCGTCTGAATCGAGACGCTTTTTCCGGTTCCGGGCAAAGACAAACGCCGCCCGAAGGCGGCGTTTTTCCAGTTCACCCCGCGCTCCAGGGAGCGCGGGACGATCTTCGACTTCGATGGATCAGAAGTCGTAGGTGACGCCGAAGCGGGCGTAGCGCGGCGTGGTCTGGAACAGCGCCGTGCGGTAGTTCGGATCGACCGAGTCCGTGCCGCTGCGACCTGCCTGCGGATAGGTCGCCAGACGCTCGCGATCGTTGAACACGTTGAACACCGTGACGTTGAAGGCAAGCTTCTTGTCGGCCCATGCCGGGCGGTATTCGGCGCTCAGGTCGACCAGCAGCGTCCACGGGTTGTGACCTGCCTTGCCCGGAGGCGACGGTTCGCCGTAGCAGTAGTGGTAGTACGACTGGTAACCGGTCGGATCCGTCTCGTTCGCACCGTAGTAGCCAAGGCAGCTCTTCGGCGCGCCGGAGGCGAGCGTCGCGTTGCCCGACAGCATCCACTCGTCGGTCAGCTGGTACGAACCGTAAGCCTTCAGCACATGTCGGCGGCTGTTCGACAGTTCGCCGTTCGAGTACTCCATCAGGGTCGGCAGATCCCAGTCGACCGTCGCGGAAACGTCGGTCTGGCCGATATCCGAACGCACCTGGCCTTCCGAGTTACCGTAGCTCTTCGAGTACAGGTAGTCGACCTTGCCGTACCACTTGCCGTCGAACGGATGCTCGAGGTACATCTCGAGACCGTAGTAGTTGCGCTTCAGGTGCGGGAAGCCGAAGTCGGCGTTGCTGACGTGCGCGGTGTAGTAGCCACCGTTGAGATTCGGCACCAGGAAGTCCGAAGCACGACCCGGGTTGAACAGGTAGCTGCCCTGCACCGGACCGATCGTCGCCGGATCCACGCCCTGACGAATGAGCGCGTTCGTGATCGTGTCGGCATCACCAACGTCGTCGATCGCATTCTTCAGCTTGCGCACGGTCGCCTTCGCACCGTAGACCCACTTGTCGCCCAGCGTCTTGTCAAAGCCAAGGATGAACTCATCCTGGTATTCCGACTTCAGGCCACGGGAAGCGGCGGTCACCGGGTCGCGGGTGATGCCGTACTCGCGGTTCGACGAGATCGGACCACCCGTGGCGGTCTCGATCGGCGTCAGGCCGGTCGGGATGCCCTGCGCGTCGATGCCCGTGTAGGTGAAGTATTCACGCGTGTACAGCGAGTTGCCCGCCGAACGCAGCGCAACCGAAGCCGGCAGCGCGAGGTAGTAGCGGCCCGCGTTGGCGTAGATCTTCAGGCTGGAATCGCCGTTGACGTCCCAGGTAGCACCAATGCGCGGCGCCCACTGCGGCTTCGTCAGGGTGAGGTACGGCTGGCTATCGCCGTTGTAGTTGGTGAACTGGTCGTTACGGATACCGACCTTCACCAGCCAGCGGTCGTTGACCTGCCACGAATCCTCGAGGTACTGCGCGCGCTGCTTCACGCGAACCGACGCACGCGCCACATAAACGTAGCGATCGACGTAGAAGCCCTGCGCATCCGGCGGACCCACGAAGGTGCTGCTGCCCGGCTCGCCAGCGATCGGTGCGCCGACGTCGGCGGTGCCGTATTCCCAGGCGTAACCCGGACCGGAGGTGCCGAGGCCGTCGTTCTGGTCGCGCACGTCCTGGTTATCGATACCGCCGGTGATCGTGTGATCGCCGATGTGGTAGCTCAGGTCGATGCGCAGGTTGCGGTTGGTCGACTTGTGCTCCGGGTCGTAGACGCGGGTCGACGGGTTCTCGTTCGTGATTCCGTTCGCAGCGCCACCCGTCAGATCCGGGTTCTGCAGGTTCGGATTGATGATGTGCGGCGTCTGCGTCTGCGGCACCTGGCTGTAGTACGTGCCGTGCATCTTGCCGTACAGCACCGACAGGGTCAGGTCGTCGGTGATGTAGCTCGTGAACTTGGCCGTGTACAGATCCGCACCGCTCTTGTTCAGCGGCACACCGGACGTATCCTTGCCGATCAGCGCGCCACGCTGCAGCGTGCCGTAGTCGAAGGCATAGACATTGGCGTCATAGTTCGACTTGTTCGACGCGCCGGTCACTTCGAGGATGTTGCTGTCGTTGATGTTCCAGTCGAGCTTGCCGTAGTACTTCGGATTGCGGTATTCGCGATCGTAGTACGCACCCGTGTCCGCGGACTTGTAGGTGTCCTGGTTCAGGCGCTCCTGCTCGGCAGCGAGGAAGATGTACAGCTTGTCCTTGATCAGCGGACCACCCACGTAGGCCGACTCGACCGTACGCATCTGGGTGTCCTTGCGGTTGTAGTTGTACACCTGGCCGGCCTTGGTGCTCGGGCCGTCGATGATGTACAGGTCGTTACCGGAGGTCGAACGGGTGCCGCGCGGCTCCCACAGAACCTGCGCACCGAAGTGCCATTCGTTCGTGCCGCGCTTGCCGACCTGGCTGATCACGCCACCGGCCGAACGGCCGTAAGCGGCGCCGTAGCCACCAGCCAGCACTTCCTGCTGGTCGATCGCGCCATACGGCAGGGTGATGCCGCCGAAGCCGCTGAGCGGATCGGTGGTGTTGAAGCCGTTGATGTAGTACGCGTTCTCGGTGACCGAACCGCCGCCGATCGAGACGAGGGCGTTACCGGTCGGACCGGAGAAGTAACCGCTGCCCTGCACGGCGCCCGGCGCCAGCAGCGCGATGGATTCGGCAGTGCGGGCCAGCGGCAGCTTGGCCAGCTGCTCCGAGGTGATGACGGTGCGCGAGTCGACGGTCGAGACGTCGACCGGCGGCAGGCTGTTGGCCGTGACGGTGACCGACTCGAGCGACTGGGCGTCGCCGGAGGTGGCCGGAGCCGTGAACGACACGTCCGAACCCTTGCCGACCGTGAGGCTCACGTTCTTGCGCGAATCGACGACGGCGCCGTTGCGCTTGAGGTCGACCTGGTAGCTGCCGACCGGCAGGTTGTTGAACTGGTAGCGGCCCGAGGCGTCGACCGGCACTTCGCGGGTGATACCCGTGGAGCCACTGATCTGCACCGTGTCGCCCGGCTGGGCGGTGCCGAAGATGTTACCGGTAGTCGACTGGGCGAGAACGACGCCCGTGCCGCCGAGACCGATCGCGAGGGCCAGGGCCAACGCGGAGTGACGCAGGACGGATGCCTGCCGGATGCTGCGAGAACTCATTGCAAATCTCCCCAGATCAGCCCTAAACCGGGCCTGAAAACGAGCAAAACCGACCGAAGCCGGAAAAAAAGTGGCTCACTCGGCGCACGTTTGCGGGGATGTTGCCTACGCCCCTGCTCTCCCAGAGTGGTGCGTTCGCCCCCGTGACCTGCATCCGACAAGCCATGGACTTGCTGAACCGATCCTTCCGCCGTGTCCGTAGGAAGGCTCTGTCCAGAATCGTCGACGCCGAATCTAGGCTTACGCCGAGGCCCGTGTCAACAAATTATTTACAAGGGGAGCGCTGTTTTTCTTACGTTCTTCTCAGCGAAGGCCTATTGAAATGTCCAGATATTCGGGATTTTTTGCTTACGGGTGAAACAGTTCCGTAAAAAAAGCGCCCCCGGCCGGGAGGCTGAGGGCGATCTGGGGAGGCATATTGCCTTTGCCTCGGGAGCCTTCCCTTGCTCCCGGGGCCTTCTCTTGTTGTAGCGGTACCAGTGGTTGCCTTATCAGAAGTCGTACGTGATGCCGAAGCGGGCGTAACGCGGCGTGGTCTGGTAGAGCGGCACGCCGTAACGCGGGTTCGGATCGTCCGCGAACTCGCGGATCGGGAACGTCTGGGTCGCCTTGCGCTGGTTGAACAGGTTGAACACGGTGACGTTGAAGGCCAGCTTGCTGTCGGCCCACACCGGACGGTATTCGATTGCACCGGTGACGATGTAGGTCCACGGGTTGTGGCCGGCTTTGCCCGGAGGCGACGGCTGGCCGGCGCACCAGTGGTAGTAGGAGCCGTAACCCAGGTTCGGATTGGTTTCATCGGGACCGAAGTAACCGAGGCAGCTCTTCGGCGCACCGGACGACAGAAGGGCGTTGGCCGAGACCATCCACTCCGGCGCCAGCTGGTACGAACCGTAGATCTTGAACTGGTGCTTGCGGCTGTTCGCCAGCTCGCCGTTCGCGTACTGCATGACCTCGTTGTAATCCCAGTCCACCGTCGCCGAGACCGTGTCCTGACGGATGTCGGAACGCACCTGGCCTTCCGAGTTACCGTAGCTCTTCGAGTACAGGTAGTCGAAGCGGACCTGGTACCTGCCGTCCCACGCGTGGTCGAGGTACAGGTTCAGGCCATAGTAGTTGCGCTTCGAATGCGGGAATCCGAAGTCCTCGTTGTTCATGTCGACGGTGTAGTAACCACCGGCCGTGTTCGGGATGAGGAACGTGTTGGCGCGGCCGGGATTGAACAGGTAGCTACCCTGGATATCGCCGATCGTGTCGGGGTCGATGCCCATGCGGTCCATCTTGCGCAGGATCGCATCCGCGTCGCCCACGTCATCGATCGCATTGCGGAGCTTGCGCACCGTTGCCTTCGCGCCGTAGGTCCATTTGTCCGTGAGCATGGCATCGAAGCCGACGATGAATTCGTCCTGGTACTCGGACTTGATGTTGGTCGACGCGGCCGTCCTCGGATCGCGCGGGATGCCGTACTCGCGGTTGGCCGAGATCGGCCCTCCGGTGCTGCTGAAGATCGGGGTGAGGCCCGTGGGGATGCCTTCGGGATCGATCCCGGTATAGGTGAAGTATTCCCGCGTGTATAGCGACGCACCGGCCGAGCGCAGTGCGACCGAAGCCGGCAGCGCAAGGAAGTAGCGACCCGCGTTGGCGTAGATCTTCAGGCTCGAATCACCGTTGACGTCCCACGTGGCTCCGAGACGCGGGGCCCACTGCGGCGTCGTCAGGCGCAGGTAAGCCTGGCCGTTCTGGTTGTAGTTGGTGAATTGGTCGTTACGCAGACCGACCTTCACCAGCCAGCGGTCGTTGACCTGCCACGAATCTTCGATGTACTGCGCGCGCTGCGTCGTGCGCACCGAGGCAGCCGTGCTGTACACGTAGCGAGCGACGTAGTAACCGTTACCGCCCGGAGGGGCGACATAGGCGGCATCCGTCGGCGAGGTGCCGATGATCGGCGTCCCGGGCTTACCCAGGTTATATTCCCAGGCGTAACCCGGGCCCGATGTGGTGATACCGTCGTTCTTGTCCAACACCTTCTGATTATCGATACCGGCGGTGATCGTGTGATCGCCGATGTGATAGCTCAGGTCGATGCGCAGGTTCGTATTGGTCGACTTGTGCCTCGGGTCCGCGATCTGCGCCGAGGGATTCGCGTTGCTGATCGGCGAACCGCCATTCAGTGCCGGATCCTGCCTGGTCGGCGTCAGGATCGACGGAAGGGTCGTCTCGCCTGCCGTCGCGGTGTAGTACGTGCCCTTCATCTTGCCATAGAGCGCGGTGAGGGTCAGGTCGTCCGTGATGTAGCTGGTGAACTTGGCGGAATAGACGTCGGCACCCGACTTGTTCTGCGGCGCGCCTGCCGTGTCCTTGCCCACGAAAGCGCCGCGGGTCTTGGTGTCATAGTCGTACTCGAAGATCGAGGCATCGTATTCCTGCTTGTTCGAAGCGCCGGTTAGTTCGAGGATGTTGCTGTCGTTGATGTTCCAGTCGATCTTGCCGTAGTACTTCGGATTGCGGTAGCTCTGCTTGTACACGAACGGCGCGTTGATATTCGTCGTCTGGCTGCCCTCGCGGCGTTCCTGTTCGGCCGCAATGAAGATGTACAGGGTGTCCTTGATCAGCGGGCCTCCGGCATACGCGGAGTACGTGGTCCGCCAGAGCTTGTCCTTGTCGTTCCGGTCGAATATCTCTCCGGCGTTAGGACCGATCTTCTGGTAGAAGTTCATCGGGCTGGCCTTGGTGCCATTCGGCTCCCAGAGGACCTGGCCACCGAAGTGCCACTCGTTGCTGCCACGCTTGCCGACCTGGCTGATCACGCCGCCGGCCGAACGGCCATACGCCGCGCCATAGCCACCGGCGAGGATTTCCTGCTGGTCGATGGCGCCGTACGGCAGCGTGATGCCGCCGAAGCCACTGAGCGGATCGGTCGTGTTGAAGCCGTTGATGTAGTACGCGTTCTCGGTCACGGCGCTGCCGGCGATCGAGACGAGGGCGTTACCGGTCGGGCCGGTGAAGAACGAGCTGCCGCTCACGGCGCCCGGCGCCAGCAGGGCGATCGCTTCCGCCGTGCGAGCGAGCGGAAGCTTGGCGAGCTGCTCGGAAGTGATGACGGTACGCGAGTCGACCGAGCTGACGTCGATGGATGGCAGGGCGTTCGCGGAGACGGTCACGCCTTCCAGGCTTGCCGCCTGGGATGCGGAGGCTGCGGCGCCGAAACCCACTTCGGTACCTGCGCCGACGCGCAGGGTCACGTTGGAGCGCGAGTCGACGGCGGCGCCGTCACGGTTGAGCGTGACCTTGTAGTTGCCCAGCGGCAGCTGGCCTACCGTGTAACGGCCGTCCTCCCCCACGTTGACGGTACGGGTCACGCCGGTATCGCTGGTGACCGTGACGGTCTGGCCGGCACCGGCCGGAGCCTGGCCGAAGATCGAACCCGTGGTGGCCTGCGCGAACACGGCGCCGGATACGGTTCCGAGGCTGATCGCCAGCGCAAGGGCCGTCCGGCGGCCAAGCGATGACGTGGCGCTGAAATGACGTGAACTCATTGAATGCTCTCCCCATGAAAAAGCCGCGCATCGCGAATTAATACGAATGTCGCGGCAAGCCGAACCCGTCCCCAATCACTCGGGGCTGCTCGTTCGCCTGGTCTTGGAATCTCTCCACAAAACAACGGAATCCGTGAAAGGATCCCGCCCCCGGGAACATCACCTTCTAGGTGATCGCCTACAGATATACGCGCGGAGTCATCGTCCCGCAATATGAAAAACTTACAGGTTTTTTACCTGTTTGCGCAGTTACTTGCGTGACAGCATCACCCGTTCAAAGCTCGAATCCGCTGCTGAAGCAATAACTTACGGCGCTACCCGAAGCATGACTTCCGGCACATATGGGACTTTTACCTAGGAAACGTTCCTAGTAGTTTTGAGGGGTTGCACGGACCGGCGTAACACGTTTTTTCGGCAAGACCTGCCCCGGACCTCAATGAAAGGCTTCCGAAGGCAAGTTCCTGTACACCGAACCATGGGCTCGCGCGTTGGTTCGCGAATCGCCGGGGGGCGGTCTTTTAACAACGAGGTTCCATTCGCATGAACGACAACTCACGGGGATCCGTCCTGGCCGAGGCCTCCCGAGGGGGTCTGGATACCGCTCACGCGGAAGCCATGGTTGCGCCTTCTTCGTTCGCCAGCCGCGTGCGCGCCGTCATCAAGATGTCCGGCAGCGTCAGCGAGATTGCTCGCCGCTGCGGATTTTCTGAAGGCGTCGTGCGCAGCTGGCGCGACGGCAATACCGATCCCTCGCGAGGCCGCTGCGTAACGATGGCCAAGACCCTGGGCCTGTCCCTGGTGTGGCTGGCCGCGGGCGAAGGCCCGATGATGCTCGACGGTTCGACCGATGGCACGGCGTCGCGAAACGGAGCCGACGCTGCCGCCAGTGGCCGCGACGTGCCGGCCAATCGCAGCCTGGCGCTCGACCCGAGCCGGCTGGCCGCGGCGATGAAACTGCTGCAGTCGGACATCGAGATGGCCGGCAGCCGCTTCTCGCCCGTGCGCCATGCCGACCTGGTGGCGGAGATGTATTCGATCCTCGGACGTTCGGGCGAGGCCGATTACGCCGATCGCATGGTCGCGTTCCGGCGCACGCTGGTATCGCGCATCCAGGACGAGCAGGGCGTGCCTGCCTGAGAGGCTACGCAGAGGCTGGCAGGTTGTTGTAGGAGCGCGCCTGCGCGCTCCTACAGTCGCGAGATGTCGGCGATGGCGCCGAAGCTTGCCTTGAGCTGGGCCAGCAGGGCCAGGCGATTCGCACGCACGGCCGGATTCTCTGCGTTGACCAGCACGTCGTCGAAGAAGCGGTCCACCGGCGCCTGCAGCGACGACAGGCGGGCAAGCGTGCCCGTGTAGTCGCCGCTGGCGAGCAGGCCCTGGGTATCCGCACGTGCCGCAGCGAGCGCGGCATGCAGCTCGCGTTCCGCATCGAGCTCGAAGTGGGCCGGATCGACATGGGCCTTGACCGGCTCGGCTCCGCTCTCCTCGGCCTGCTTGCGCAGGATGTTGGCCACACGCTTGTTGGCGGCCGCCAGGCTGGCGGCTTCGGCGCGGCGGGAGAACTCGCCCACGGCACGCAGGCGGCGATCGAAGTCGGGCAGCGTGGCCGGTGACACGGCGAGCACGGACTCGAACTGGTCGGCCGAGAAACCCTGGTCGGCGTAATAGCCGCGCAGGCGGTCGAGCACGAACGCATGCACCTCGCCGCCCAGCTCGCGACGGCGCGCGCCGATGTCGACCACCGGCGGCTTCCCTTCCTTCCCAGGCTTCACGCCGGCGACCAGACCGGCTTCCGGCACGAGGTCGAAGGCTTCCGTCAGCGCGGCGCGCAGGTCGATGTCGAGGCCACCCTCGATCAACGTCCGTGCCAGGCCCAGTGCCGCACGGCGCAGGGCGAACGGATCTTTGTTGCCGCTGGGCTTCATGCCCACGGCGAAGATGCCGGCGAGGGTGTCGAGGCGCTCGGCCACGGCCAGCACCCGGCCAACCGCACCCGAGGCAATGGCGTCGCCGCCGAAGCGCGGCTGGTAATGGCTGTCCAGCGCGTCGGCCACCTCGGCCGCGATGCCCTGGCGCGTGGCGTAGTAACGCCCCATCACCCCCTGCAGCTCCGGAAACTCGCCGACCATGCGGGTGAGCAGGTCGCATTTGGCCAGCGCCGCGGCGTGCGTGGCCTGCCCTGCGTCGACACCGACGCGGTTGGCGATGACGCGCGCGAGCTCGGCCACGCGCACGGTCTTGTCCCAGAGGCTGCCGAGCGACTGCTGGTAGGTGACGTTCTTCAGGCCTTCCTGGTAGTCGGCCAGCGGCGTCTTGAGGTCCTCGTCCCAGAAGAACTTCGCATCGGCGAAGCGCGGACGGATCACGCGCTCGTAGCCCTTGCGGATCTCCGCCGGATCGTGGCTTTCGATATTGGCGACGCCGATGAAGTGCTCGGTGAGGCGGCCTTCGGCATCGAAGACGGGCACGAACTTCTGGTTCGTCTCCATCGTGGTGACCAGTGCTTCCGGCGGCACGTCAAGGAACTCGCGCTCGAAGGTGCAGGCGATGCCGACCGGCCATTCGGTGAGGTTGGCGATCTCGTCGAGCAGGCCCTCGGACAGGCGCGGCTCGCCACCACTGGCCACGCGGGCCACTTCGTCGCGCACGCGCTGGCGCCGCTCGGCGGGATCCGCGATCACGTGCGCATGGCGTAGCGCGTCGAGCCAGCTGTCGGCATCGGCCACGTGCACCGGCTTGGGATGATGGAAGCGATGGCCGTGACTGAGACGGCCGCTCTTCAGACCCAGCACCTCGCCTTCGACGATGTCCGCGCCGTGCAGCATCAGGAAGGTATGCGCGGGACGCACGAAGCTGTCCTCGCGATCGCCCCAGCGCATGGCCTTGGGAATCGGCAAGGCCTTCAGCGCCTCGGCGACGATTTCCGGCAGCAAGGCGGCCGTGGGCTGGCCGGGCTTCACCGCGCGGAAGACGAACCAGGCGCCCTTGTCGGTCTCGAGTTTTTCCAGCGCCGCGACATCCACGCCGCAGGACTGGGCGAAGCCGAGCAGCGCCTTGCCGGGTGCACCGTCGGCACCGGTGCTCGCGGCGACTGCGGGACCACGGCGTTCGACGGTCTGCTCCGGCTGGGCCACAGCCACATTCGGCACATGCACGGCGAGACGGCGCGGCGACGCGTAGGCCTGTGCAGCGCCGTAGTCCGCGGCAACGCCGCGCTTCTCCAGGCCTTCGACGACACCGCGTGCGAATGCGCCGGCGAGGTCGTCGAGCGCTTTCGGCGGCAGTTCTTCCGTGCCCAGCTCGATCAGGAGCGGCAGTCGCTTATCGGCCATGGACGGCCTCCTTGTCTTTCTTCAGGCCTGGGAATCCGAGCTTTTCACGCTGCGCCACGTAGGCCTCGGCGACAGCGCGGGCCAGCGTGCGCACGCGCAGGATGTAGCGCTGGCGCTCGGTGACACTGATGGCCCGGCGCGCGTCGAGCAGGTTGAACGCGTGGCTGGCCTTGCACACCTGCTCGTAGGCGGGAAGCGGCAGGCCCGCCGCGATCAGCTTGCCGGCCTCGCCCTCGCACACGTCGAACCAGTGGAAGAGTTCGGCGACATTGGCGTGCTCGAAGTTGTAGGTGCTCTGCTCCACCTCGTTCTGGTGGAACACGTCGCCATAGGTGACCACGCCGTGCGGCGCATGCGTCCAGACGATGTCGTAGATGCTGTCGACGTTCTGCAGGTACATCACCAGGCGTTCGAGGCCATAAGTGATTTCGCCCGTGACAGGACGGCATTCGAGGCCGCCGGCCTGCTGGAAATAGGTGAACTGGGTGACCTCCATGCCGTTCAGCCAGACTTCCCAGCCGAGGCCCCAGGCGCCCAGCGTGGGCGATTCCCAGTTGTCCTCGACGAAGCGGAGATCGTGTACCAGCGGGTCGATGCCCAGTGCCTTCAGCGAGCCGATGTAACGTTCCAGGATGTCGTCCGGGTTCGGCTTCAGCACCACCTGGTACTGGTAGTAATGCTGCAGGCGGTTCGGGTTGTCGCCGTAGCGGCCGTCCGTCGGACGGCGGCAGGGTTGCACGTAGGCGGCCGCCCAGGGTTCGGGTCCGAGAGAGCGGAGGAAGGTGGCCGGATGGAACGTACCCGCACCGACCTCGGCATCGAGGGGCTGGACCAGTACGCAGCCCTGGTCCGCCCAGTAGCGGTTCAGGGTCTGGATCACGTCTTGGAAGGTGGGCGCGGACATGGTTCCCGGGTCCTTGAGAAAGCGGGCTAGTATAGCGGCGTGGCATTAACACAGGGTCGCAGGCAATGGCAGTGAATCCGCAACCCGGCGCGCACCTCGGGCGTCGTGGCCGTCTGGAACTGGACGAGGTGCTGGCTTCCCTCGTCGTGGACGGCTACCTCACCGGGGAGGATGCGAAGCGGGTGCGCATGGGCTCGCGCAGCGGCAAGTCGGCCATCGAACTGCACCCCCTCGTCCTGATCGCCAACGCCAAGCTCGAGAACCGCCGCGACCCGGGCCGTCCGCTGAGCCTGGAGGGACTGGTGGAATGGCTTGCCGGCAAGGCCGACCTGCCCTACCTGAAGATCGACCCGATGAAGGTCAACGTAGCCCAGGCCACGCAGGCCGTCAGCAGCGCCTATGCGCAGCGCCACCGGATCCTGCCCGTGGCGGCCTCGTCCGTGGAGGTCACCTTCGCCACGGCGGAGCCGTTCGACACCGGCTGGGCCAACGACCTCGCTCACATGCTCCGCCGCGACGTGCGCCGCGTCGTGTCGAATCCGATCGACATCAACCGCTACCTGCTCGAGTTCTACGGCGTGCAGCGTTCCATCCAGCTCGCCCAGGATGCGAAAGGCGGCGAACCCTCGAAGATCATCAACTTCGAGCAGCTGGTGGAACTGGGCAAGGCCGGCGAGGTGGGTGCCGACGACCGGCACGTGGTGCATATCGTCGACTGGCTGCTGCAATACGCTTTCGAACAGCGTGCGTCGGATATCCATCTCGAACCGCGCCGCGACGCCGGGCAGATGCGCTTCCGCATCGACGGCGTGATGCAGAAGGTGTTCGAACTGCCGCCGCCCGTGATGACCGCGGTGACCGCGCGCGTGAAGATTCTTTCGCGCATGGACGTGGCCGAGAAGCGGCGCCCTCAGGACGGCCGCATCAAGACGCGCTCGGCCGGCGGGCGCGAAGTGGAACTGCGTATATCGACCATGCCTACCGCCTTCGGCGAAAAGGTGGTGATGCGTATCTTCGATCCCGACCTCGTCATGAAGGATTTCGGGCAACTCGGCTTTTCCGCCGAGGAAGACCGCGTCTGGCGCGGGATGGTGGAGCGCCCGCATGGCATCGTGCTGGTTACTGGCCCCACCGGCTCGGGCAAGACCACGACGCTGTACTCCACGCTGAAGCACCTGGCCCGGCCGGAACTCAACGTCTGTACCGTCGAAGACCCCATCGAAATGGTCTCGCCGGAACTCAATCAGATGCAGGTGCAGCCGTCCATCGACCTGGACTTCGCCGCAGGCGTGCGCACGCTGCTGCGCCAGGACCCGGACATCATCATGATCGGCGAGATCCGCGACCTGGAAACCGCGCAGATGGCGGTGCAGGCTTCGCTCACCGGCCACCTGGTGCTATCGACGCTGCACACCAACGACTCGCCCAGCGCTGTCACCCGCCTGCTCGACCTGGGCGTGCCGCATTACCTCATCCAGTCGACCCTCGCCGGTGTGGTGGCGCAGCGCCTCGTGCGCACGCTCTGTCCGCATTGCAAGGCGGCGACCGCGCAGGACGCCGATACCTGGCGCGTGCTCACCCGCGGCTGGGACATCCCGCTGCCCGGGCAGGTATTCGAGCCGGTAGGCTGCCTGGAATGCCGGAAGACCGGTTACCTCGGCCGTACCGGCGTCTACGAAATGATGCCGATGTCCCCGCGCCTGCGTTCGCTCATCTCCGCCGAACTCGACCTAGGCCGCTTCGGCGACGAAGCCCTGCGGGAAGGCATGAAACCCTTGCGTATCTCCGCGGCGATGCAGGTAGCCGCCGGCCTGACCACCGTCCGTGAAGTGCTCAACGTGCTTCCTCCGACCGATATCGACGAAAGCACGACTGCATGAAGCCTGTTCTCATCATCCGCACCGGCCGCGCACCCGATACCATCAGCCACCGCCATGGCGATTTCCCCCGCTGGTTCCGCCTGGGACTGCGCCTGCGCGAAACCTGCTTCCGCATCGTCGACGTGGAACACGGCGATGCCCTGCCGGATACGGACGACTGCGCTGGCGCGGTGATCACAGGCTCCGCGTCGATGGTCACGGAACGGCTGCCGTGGAGCGAACGCACCGCAGGGTGGATCCGCAATGCGATGGATGCCGACCTGCCGATGCTCGGGGTGTGCTACGGGCACCAGCTCATGTCGCACGCGCTCGGCGGCCGCGTGGACTATCTGCCAGGCGGACGCGAGATGGGCACGCTGCGCATAGAGACCCATGCGGGCGCGGCGAAAGACACGCTGGGCGCGGCCCTGCCCGCTTCGTTCCACGCCCATGCGACGCACGAGCAGAGCGTGCTCGAACTGCCGCGTGGCGCGGTATCGCTGGCCCGCTCGGAACGCGACCCGCACCACCTCGTGCGTTACGGCAAGCACGCCGTGAGCACCCAGTTCCATCCCGAGTTTTCGGCGGAAGTGATGCGCGCCTACATCCGGCGCAAGCGCGACGCCCTCAGCAAGGAAGGACATTCGCCGGACGCACTGCTCGCGGCGGTGGTACCTACCCCGCATGCCACGATGCTGCTGCGCGGCTTCGTGCGCGAGCACCTGCTGGCACCGCGCGAGATGTCAGCCGCGTAAGCGGCGCGCGATCGCGCCACGGGAGAACACGGCGAACACGATGCCGAAAAGGAAGCCGCCGATGTGGGTCCACCATACGACGGCGCCGTAGCTGGCGCCTGCATAGCTGAAAAGCAATTGCACGAGCGCCCACATGCCGATGAGCACGAATGCCGGCACGCGCACGAACTCGAGGTAAAGGCCTAACGGCAGTACCAGGCCGAGTTTCGCGCGGGGGAATAGCGTGACATAGGCGCCTACGACCGCGGAAACGGCGCCGCTGCATCCGATGATCGCCACGCGCACGCCGGTGAGCGATACCGCGCCGATGAGGTTCGCCACCACGCCGCCGAGCAGGAACAGCAGGAGGAAGCGCGGCGAGCCGAGGCTGCGTTCCGCCGGCAGGCTGAAGATCACCAGGAAGAGCAGGTTGCTGAGCAGGTGCAGCCAGCCGGCATGGATGAAGGTGGCCGTGAACAGGCGCAGCAGGGCGGGATCGCTCACCTGCTCCCATAGCGGCAGGCCCGTACCGAAGAGGTGCGCGGGAACCGTGCCCCAATGCAGCATGATCGATTTGCGTTCCGCCGGACTCGTGAGCGCCAGGGCAACGAAACAGACCACGCACACAATCACCACGAGCATGGTCGCCCAGCACAACCGGGAACGCCGGCGCGTGTCGACGTGGACGAACATGCTCAAGGAACGCCGCGCGCGAGGTGCGGGCCCTCAGCTTCCAGCGAGGAAAGGGCGAACATGGTTTCCGGTCCCACGACGCCGTCGGCGGCGATGCCGAAGCGCTGCTGCACATTCAGGACGCGGGCTTCGACGGAACTGTCGAAGCTGGTCGGACGCTCCGCGGCGGCGCCGGCACGCGGTGGAAGGCGCGCCAGGACCCAGGCCAGGCCGTCGCCGCTGTCGCCCCGTGAGAGTTTCCCCGGCATGGCGGGATCGACACGGAACACGGCATAGAAGCGACCGTTCCACACATGCTGGAAAGCATCCCGGGTCAGGTCGACGTACTTCCCGCCGAGGTAAAGGCGGACCGCTTCGGTGCCTGCGCCGACGAGGAGCACCTGTTGCTTCGCGTTCGCATCGTCAAGCTCGAGGATCAGCGGGCGATCGAAACGGACGAGCTGGTCCAGCGAACCGCGGCCACTCACGCAGGCGAAGCCCGGGAAGATGGTCGCGTCGCAGTTCATCGCGTTGGCGACCGAGGTTTCCTTCGATGTCACCTGCCAGCGCGCGAGCAATTCGCCCCAGACACGCAGCTTGCCGACCTCCGGCGCGGGCAAGGCGTCGTGGAATTTGGCCAGGGCCTGCTCCGGACTGGCGATGACCAGGTTCTTCGGCCGCGAAGGGCTGTGGCCGGTGAGGATCCATGTGGCCATGCCGCCGACGAAGAGAATGGCGACCATCACGCCGATGGCGATGATCGGGCGGCGGTAGCGCCTCAGCCAGTAGCGCGCATGCTGCGGCAGCGCCTCGCGCACCACGAAGCCGAGCGCCCGCTCGCCGATCGATTTTTCGCCGCGCTCGGCGGCACGCTCGAGCGCCCGGTGAGCCAGGGTATTGAGCCGGCGGGGATTGCCCTTGCCGTCGTCGCGCAGGCTGCGCAGTCCGAGCCGGCTGAAGGGCATCTGCGTCGTGCCGGCGACATGCAGGCGATGGCGGACATAACGCTCGCTCTCTTCGGCATTCAGGGGAGCCAGCGGCAGGCTGCTGCGAATACGCGCGGCCAGCGCCGGTGCACCCGGGCCCGCCAGGCGCTCGCGTAGCGTGGGCTCGCCGGCCAGGACAATGTAGAAGGGGGCGGCGGCCTTTTCGCAGGCCACCAGGAGGCGCATGACGATGGCCAGGTCTTCGTCCGACAACTCCTGCGCGTCGTCGAGGATCCAGAGGAAACGATGGTTGACGTGATGGGCCAGGCGTCCGAGGCCTGCGGCGAGGCCATCGACCAGGTGGTCCTCCGTATTCGCTTCGGCGCTCAACGGCAGCGGCAGGCCGAAGCCGGCATAGAGGGCGCGCAACCAGGCGACCGTCTCCAGCGCGTAGTCGCCCGCGCCATGGCGTACGGCGCGTACGCCATGGTTCGGCGCATCGGCCTCGATCAACATGCACAGGAGCGTCTTGCCGATGCCCCGCTCGCCCGTTACCAGGGTGACACTGGACTGGTCGGCACCGACCTCGTATTCCACGTGCGCCAGGATCTCGCGTTCGCGCGGAAACAGACACGCGAAGCGCGGATCCGGTGCGTCGCCGAACGGCGGTTCGCGAAGTCCGAAAGTCTGTAGATACATGGGCCTACTGTAGCCGATCGGCCCGCGGCGGGTGTGCCGGGCGCGAAAAAACGGATAAGAAAAAACCCGGCCTCAATGAGACCGGGTTTTTTTGGGATAAAGCCCCTGGCGGTGACCTACTCTTGCATGGCTTGAGCCACACTACCATCGGCGCATGCGCGTTTCACTTCTGAGTTCGGGATGGGATCAGGTGGTACCACGCCGCTATAGCCGCCAGGGAAGGGGTGGGAGCAGCGCAGGTGCGCCGGCTCCACAGAGGGTGTAAACGAGTGACAAGCGTCCGGGGTCATGACCGGAAGACAAGTTTAAGACGGTGAAGCGTCTTGGGGTTATATGGTCAAGCCTCACGGCTCATTAGTACGCGTAAGCTCAATGCATTGCTGCACTTCCACACCGCGCCTATCAACCACCTAGTCTTGATGGTGCCTTAAGGAGAGTCGAGCTCTCGGGAGATCTCATCTTGGGGCGTGCTTCCCGCTTAGATGCTTTCAGCGGTTATCACTTCCGTTCGTAGCTACCGGGCAATGCCATGGGCATGACAACCCGAACACCAGCGGAACGTCCACTCCGGTCCTCTCGTACTAGGAGCAGCCCCCCTCAAATCTCCAACGCCCACGACAGATAGGGACCGAACTGTCTCACGACGTTCTGAACCCAGCTCGCGTACCACTTTAAATGGCGAACAGCCATACCCTTGGGACCGGCTACAGCCCCAGGATGTGATGAGCCGACATCGAGGTGCCAAACACCGCCGTCGATATGAACTCTTGGGCGGTATCAGCCTGTTATCCCCGGAGTACCTTTTATCCGTTGAGCGATGGCCCTTCCATACAGAACCACCGGATCACTAAGACCTACTTTCGTACCTGCTTGATCCGTCGATCTCGCAGTCAAGCACGCTTATGCCTTTGCACACAGTGCGCGATGTCCGACCGCGCTGAGCGTACCTTCGTGCTCCTCCGTTACTCTTTGGGAGGAGACCGCCCCAGTCAAACTACCCACCATACATGGTCCCCGATCCGGATTACGGACCTAGGTTAGAACGTCAAGCACTTCAGGGTGGTATTTCAAGGATGGCTCCACCGAAACTGGCGTCTCGGTTTCATAGCCTCCCACCTATCCTACACAGAAGAACTCAACGTTCAATGTAAAGCTATAGTAAAGGTTCACGGGGTCTTTCCGTCTTGCCGCGGGAACGCTGCATCTTCACAGCGATTTCAATTTCACTGAGTCTCGGGTGGAGACAGCGCCGCTGTCGTTACGCCATTCGTGCAGGTCGGAACTTACCCGACAAGGAATTTCGCTACCTTAGGACCGTTATAGTTACGGCCGCCGTTTACTGGGGCTTCGATCAAGAGCTTCGCCTTGCGGCTGACCCCATCAATTAACCTTCCAGCACCGGGCAGGCGTCACACCCTATACGTCCACTTTCGTGTTTGCAGAGTGCTGTGTTTTTGATAAACAGTCGCAGCGGCCAGGTTACTGCGACCCCTCGATGCTCAGTCACGCACGTGACCACACCAAGGGGCGCACCTTCTCCCGAAGTTACGGTGCCATTTTGCCTAGTTCCTTCACCCGAGTTCTCTCAAGCGCCTTGGGATTCTCACCCTGCCTACCAGTGTCGGTTTACGGTACGGTTTTTCTACAGCTGAAGCTTAGTGGCTTTTCCTGGAAGCGTGGTGTCAGTCACTTCGTCCTCATAGGACTGGTCTCGGTGCTCGGCGTATGTGATCCCGGATTTGCCTAAGATCACCGCCTACCGCCTTTCCCCAGGACAACCAACGCCTGGTAGACCTAACCTTCTCCGTCCCCACATCGCACTGTAGAAAAGTGCAGGAATATTAACCTGCTTCCCATCGACTACGCATTTCTGCCTCGCCTTAGGGGCCGACTCACCCTGCGCCGATGAACGTTGCGCGAGGAAACCTTGGGCTTTCGGCGGGGGGGCTTTTCACCCCCCTTATCGTTACTCATGTCAGCATTCGCACTTCCGATACCTCCAGCAAGCCTTACGACTCACCTTCACAGGCCTACGGAACGCTCCTCTACCGCGTACACCTCAAAGGTGTACACCCCGAGCTTCGGTGCATAGCTTAGCCCCGTTAAATCTTCCGCGCAGACCGACTCGACCAGTGAGCTATTACGCTTTCTTTAAAGGGTGGCTGCTTCTAAGCCAACCTCCTGGCTGTCTATGCCTTTCCACATCGTTTTCCACTTAGCTATGACTTTGGGACCTTAGCTGCGGGTCTGGGTTGTTTCCCTTTTCACGACGGACGTTAGCACCCGCCGTGTGTCTCCCGTGTAGCACGTGTTGGTATTCGGAGTTTGCCATGGTTTGGTAAGTCTCAATGACCCCCTAGCCATAACAGTGCTCTACCCCCAACAGTGTTCGCACGAGGCGCTACCTAAATAGCTTTCGAGGAGAACCAGCTATCTCCGAGTTTGTTTAGCCTTTCACTCCGATCCTCAACTCATCCCCATCTATTGCAACAGATGTGGGTTCGGTCCTCCAGTGCGTGTTACCGCACCTTCAACCTGGTCAAGGATAGATCACTCGGTTTCGGGTCTACTGCCAGAGACTATTCGCCCTATTCAGACTCGGTTTCCCTTCGCCTCCCCTATACGGTTAAGCTTGCCACTGACAGTAAGTCGCTGACCCATTATACAAAAGGTACGCAGTCACCCTTGCGGGCTTCCACTGCTTGTACGTATACGGTTTCAGGGTCTATTTCACTCCCCTCTCCGGGGTTCTTTTCGCCTTTCCCTCACGGTACTAGTTCGCTATCGGTCAGTCAGGAGTATTTAGCCTTGGAGGATGGTCCCCCCATGTTCAGACAGGGTTTCTCGTGCCCCGCCTTACTCAATTTCATGCCACGCACCCTTTCGTCTACCGGGCTATCACCGTCTACGGCCCGCGTTTCCAAGCGGTTCGACTAGAATGTGCGACACTTTTGGGCTAGTCCGCGTTCGCTCGTCGCTACTGACGGAATCTCGGTTGATTTCTTTTCCTCCGGGTACTTAGATATTTCAGTTCCCCGGGTTCGCCTCGCATAGCTATGTATTCACTATGCGATACCGCTTAACGCGGTGGGTTTCCCCATTCGGACATTGCCGGATCAAAGCTTGTTGCCAGCTCCCCGACACTTTTCGCAGGCTGCCACGTCCTTCATCGCCTCTGACTGCCAAGGCATCCACCGTATACGCTTAGTCGCTTGACCATATAACCCCAAGTCGCCTCGGGGCCTACAATCCAAGCCACTTCGTTTCGCCTTAACACTTGTCTTGGGTTCGGTTACGAACCAAGACGCTTGTCACTCGTTTACAGATTTTCAAAGAACACCCGACCGGCCTCAGCGCCGGTGGGCTTCAAAACGATCTTCGTGTGCGCTACACATCCGCTACCGTGACACTGGTGGAGCCTGTCGGGATCGAACCGACGACCCTCTGCTTGCAAAGCAGATGCTCTCCCAGCTGAGCTAAGGCCCCATAAGGTGTGCTCGAGTGGTGGGTCTGGGTGGACTCGAACCACCGACCTCACCCTTATCAGGGGTGCGCTCTAACCACCTGAGCTACAGACCCATAAGGTGCTCGCTTACGGCATGCATGGGTTACCCATGCGTGGATGTGCAGGTGACTTGTGTGGAAGCCTTGCGATGAAAGGACGTGTCGTTTCTCGAAAGGAGGTGATCCAGCCGCACCTTCCGATACGGCTACCTTGTTACGACTTCACCCCAGTCATGAACCACTCCGTGGTCGTCGTCCCCCTTGCGGTTAGACTAACGGCTTCTGGAGCAGCTCACTCCCATGGTGTGACGGGCGGTGTGTACAAGGCCCGGGAACGTATTCACCGCAGCATAGCTGATCTGCGATTACTAGCGATTCCGACTTCATGGAGTCGAGTTGCAGACTCCAATCCGGACTGGGATCGGCTTTCTGGGATTAGCTCCACCTCGCGGTCTTGCAACCCTCTGTACCGACCATTGTAGTACGTGTGTAGCCCTGGCCGTAAGGGCCATGATGACTTGACGTCATCCCCACCTTCCTCCGGTTTGTCACCGGCAGTCTCCTTAGAGTTCCCGACTTTACTCGCTGGCAACTAAGGACAAGGGTTGCGCTCGTTGCGGGACTTAACCCAACATCTCACGACACGAGCTGACGACAGCCATGCAGCACCTGTGTTCCGATTCCCGAAGGCACTCCCGCATCTCTGCAGGATTCCGGACATGTCAAGGCCAGGTAAGGTTCTTCGCGTTGCATCGAATTAAACCACATACTCCACCGCTTGTGCGGGCCCCCGTCAATTCCTTTGAGTTTCAGTCTTGCGACCGTACTCCCCAGGCGGCGAACTTAACGCGTTAGCTTCGACACTGATCTCCGAGTTGAGACCAACATCCAGTTCGCATCGTTTAGGGCGTGGACTACCAGGGTATCTAATCCTGTTTGCTCCCCACGCTTTCGTGCCTCAGCGTCAGTGTTGATCCAGATGGCCGCCTTCGCCACTGATGTTCCTCCCGATCTCTACGCATTTCACCGCTACACCGGGAATTCCACCATCCTCTATCACACTCTAGCTCGCCAGTATCCACTGCCATTCCCAGGTTGAGCCCGGGGCTTTCACAGCAGACTTAACGAACCGCCTACGCACGCTTTACGCCCAGTAATTCCGATTAACGCTTGCACCCTCCGTATTACCGCGGCTGCTGGCACGGAGTTAGCCGGTGCTTATTCCTCAGGTACCGTCAGACTACAGGGGTATTAAC
>NZ_JBPGXO010000027.1:0-57557 GCF_056755555.1 Luteibacter sp. SVR4-7G
GTGCATTGGGATAGTTCGTCCACGGCTCGATGGGCGCCCCATACGGATTGACGGGAAAATCCTGGAACTGCCCTTCGCAGGTTGCATGTCGATGCCGGGGCGCGGTGCATTGGGATAGTTCGTCCACGGCTCGATGGGCGCCCCATACGGATTGACGGGAAAATCCTGGAACTGCCCTTCGAACGCGTGGTACCGCACCTGGTCGCCGTCCACATATAGCCGATACTGAGACTGATCGATCAACGCATGCAGTCGGTCCTCGCGCCACTGCCATTGCTGCTCGAACGACACGGCGCATGGCTTCGTGACGACCTTCCTGCTTTGCACGTCGGCAGTCAGGCAGCGGCCGGACCCCCGATTGACGTAGCGACTGGACGCATCCATTCCCCACATCTGCCGGCGATCCGAAGGATTGCACTCTCCCAACGTCACATCGCCTTCGTCCTGCAGGCAGGCCCCGGTGCCAGTGGCCGTGCGGATGAGCACCGTGATGTCGGAGGTGAGATAAGGGTCGGACATGTCCACGACAAACTTGAATGGAACATCGCGCCTGTCGTTGCCGCCCAGATACTGTAGCTCGGCCCGCTTCCACCACCATTCGTCGCGCCGGAGATCGTAGCCCGCCGTAACAGCCACCTCCGCCAAGCCTTCATAGGCGCCTGGCAGCACCCATTCGGACACGGTATTGAGCGACGCGGAGCGCATCATCGCGGTCATGCCCTTGTCGGTCAGCTCGGGCAGGCCGGCGGTAAAGCGCCTTACCAGCACGCCCTTGAGGCTTGGCGCAATCAGGGCGGTCCATCGAACGGCACTGGGACCCTTCACGGCAGCCAGGAGGGAATAGTCCTTGAACGTCCTGGCTATGCTCTCTTCCCACCGATGGTCGAAACCCAGCGAAAGATTGAGCGGCAGCTTTGCAGCAAGCTTATCGTCTGGCTTTCCGGACCCGCTGAGTTCGGATCCGGTGGAACCGCCGATGCTGAAGCCCCGGCTCTCCGTCTTGGTTTCGTTGTATTCGGTACGCGGATCCGTTTCGGGAAAATGGCTGCGGTAGCCAGGCTGTACGCCGTCGGCGGTCAAGGTATGTTCAAGCCGGTACTCGAACGGAAGATAGGCCGCCCACAGGTTCTGTCCCGTGTGGTTCCCTTCGGTGATGCCGTTGCGCTCCGTCGTCACGGTCACCCTGGACGTGATCATGACGACTTTCGCATCGGCGCTATTGGTGCGGCTCCGCACCACATCGACCAGGGTGACGCCGCCGACCTCGCCCTTGTCGTCAACGAGATTCAGGCTGAACCGCTTGGTGGGCAATGCGGGTTGCTCGCTGGCCGCGGACATCGAGCCGATGCTGCGCCTGCTTCTCGCGCGCCGTTCCGGCCGCGGACGGACCATCTCCATTTCGGACGCCACCGCCGACATGAGGGCGGCCGTTGTCGCCGTGCTGCCACCGCTCGAGAACACCTGCGTGCGGCCCTGCGGGTCACGCAGCAGGATGACGTCACCCGAGGTGGGCGCCATACCGAAAATCGCAGAGGTGCGCCTTAGATCGTCCGGCTCCAGGCTGTCCATGTGCAGAAGGAAGGGCACTCCCCGCTCATACAGACGGGACAGGGCAACAAACTCGGCCGCCGGAAGCGGCAGCTCGCTGGACGAGATGGCGGCCAGGACGCTCCCCGGGGGTGCCGACGCCAGGCGGACGATGTCCTCATCGGACAGCCCACCTGCAGCGACGGTGGCGGCGCCCTCGGCGCCCTCCCGTGTCTTACCCGAGCGCCCATCGGCACCGAAGGTGACGAGGGTGACCTGGGCGGCGTCCGGGGACGGCGAATCGGCATAGGGCGGGGGCGATGGTGGAGCAAAGGACAAGGCCGGATGGACCAGGCCAATGCCGATGGCGCACGTAAGGGTACGGATGGCCAGAGTGGGGAAACTCATGGGGGGACCTCCTTGTGGCGGGGAGGTTTCGACGCTATCCGCCCACCCCGCAGACCAAGTGAGAGAGTTCTCACCAGCCACGACGGGCACTTACGTCAGATGCATTTGTTTTCCGACCGTTCGCTGCGCGATCCCCGACGATGGCCCCCGCCTTACGCCCGGCCCGGTTCATCCAACCCACAGACGACGGCGATCGCCGGGACGCGGCCGGGTAGCTGTCCTACGACAGGTCCGGGCATTCCCCTGACCGGAACGCGTTCAAGCCGACATCCCCGCCCGCGCCCCTGTATAATCGATCCGGTAAAGCTCGGTGGGAGAAGCGGACGGACCCGCTGCCGAAGGCGCAACGCCCGTAATCGCTCAGGCCCCCATACCACCGCGCGGTCATCACTCTGGAGAGACCGGTTCGATCCGGCGCCGAAGGTGCAAGAGGCTCCCGCCTCCAAACTCTCAGGCAAAAGGACAGAGGGGCGCCCCACGTGCCGGCACGGCACGTTCCTGCGGATGCCTCCAAAGCCCATGAGCCAGAAAACTTCGCTGCGCGACCTCGAAAACCACGGCGCCTTCATCGAGCGCCACATCGGCCCGAACGACACCGAGATCGCCGAGATGCTGCGCGTGGTCGGCCACGCCTCGCTCGACGCCCTGACCGACGCCATCGTCCCTGGCTCGATCAAGTCGCCCGCCCCGCTCGCCCTGCCCCGCGCGGTGACCGAAGAGGAAGCGCTGGCGAAGATCCGTGCCATCGCCGACCGCAACACGGTGTTCCGCAGCTTCATCGGCCAGGGTTACTACGGCACGCTGACGCCGAATGTCATCCTGCGCAACGTGCTCGAGAATCCGGCCTGGTACACGGCCTATACGCCCTACCAGGCGGAAATCTCGCAGGGCCGCATGGAAGCGCTGATCAACTTCCAGACCATGGTCGCCGACCTCACCGGCATGGACATCTCCAACGCGTCGCTGCTCGACGAGGCCACCGCGGCGGCCGAGGCCATGGCGCTGGCCAAGCGCTCCGCGAAGTCGAAGTCGAACGTTTTCTTCGTTTCGAAGGACGTGCACCCCCAGACGCTGGAAGTGCTGCGCACGCGTGCCGACGGCATCGGCATCGAGCTGCACATAGGCGAAGACGGCGAAGCCGCTGGCGTCGACAGCTTCGGCGTGCTGCTGCAGTATCCGAACACGTTCGGCCGCATCAACGACTACAAGAGCCTCGCCGATGCCACGCATGCCCGCGGCGGCGTCGTCTGCGTCGCCACCGACCTGCTCGCGCTCACGCTGATCGCCGCGCCGGGCAGCTGGGGCGCCGACATCGTCGTGGGCAACACGCAGCGCTTCGGCGTGCCCTACGGTTTCGGCGGCCCGCATGCCGCCTACCTCGCCTGTCGCGACGCGTACAAGCGCTCGATGCCGGGCCGCCTCATCGGCGTTTCCGTCGATACCGAAGGCAAGCCGGCCTACCGTCTTACCCTGCAGACCCGCGAGCAGCACATCCGCCGGGAGAAGGCGACGTCGAACATCTGCACCGCGCAGGTGCTGCTGGCCGTGATGGCCAGCATGTACGCCGTGTACCACGGTCCGGAAGGCCTGGTGCGCATCGCGCGGCGCACGCACCGCCTCGCGACGATCCTCGCCGTGGCGCTGCGCCGGGCCGGCGTCGCCGTCGGCGGCGATTTCTTCGACACGCTGCACGTCACCGGCATCGATGCGAAGGCGATCCATGCGAAGGCCGCCGCCGCACAGATCAACCTGCGCGCCATCGACGCTGGCAGCGTCGGCATCAGCCTCGACGAGACGACCACCCGCGCCGATGTCATCGCGCTCGCCGGCATCTTCGGCGGCAGCGTCGACGACATCGACGCGCTCGATGCGGAAGTGCACGACGCGCTGCCGCGGCAGCTGCTGCGCGGGATGGACTTCCTCCAGCACCCGGTCTTCAACACGCACCACAGCGAGCACGAACTGCTGCGTTACCTGCGCGGCCTCGCCGACAAGGACCTGGCGCTGGACCGCACCATGATCCCGCTGGGCTCGTGCACCATGAAGCTCAACGCCACCGCGGAGATGATCCCGGTGACCTGGCCCGAGTTCGCCAACATCCATCCGCTGGCGCCGGCCGGCCAGGCGCAGGGCTACAAGCAGCTGATCGACGAGCTGGAAGCCATGCTTGTGGAGTGCACCGGCTACGACGCCGTGAGCCTGCAGCCGAACTCGGGCGCGCAGGGCGAATACGCCGGCCTGCTCGCCATCCGCGCCTACCACCGCTCGCGCGGTGAAGGCCATCGCGACATCTGCCTGATTCCCGAATCCGCCCACGGCACCAACCCGGCCTCCGCGCAGATGTGCGGCATGACCGTGGTGGTGACGCGTTGCGACGCGAACGGCAACGTCGACGTGGACGACATCCGCGAAAAGGCCGAGAAGTACGCCGACCGCCTCGCCGCCATCATGATCACCTACCCCTCCACGCACGGCGTGTTCGAGGAAGACGTGGTCGCCATCTGCGAAGCCGTGCACAAGCACGGCGGCCAGGTGTACACCGACGGCGCGAACATGAACGCGCTGGTCGGCGTGGCGAAGCCCGGCAAGTGGGGCTCGGACGTCTCCCACCTCAACCTGCACAAGACCTTCTGCATCCCGCACGGCGGCGGCGGCCCGGGTGTGGGCCCATGCGCGGTCAAGTCGCACCTCGCGCCGTTCCTGCCGCGTGCCTTCGGCGGCGAGGGTGACGTGGGCATGGTCAGTGCGGCCACCTTCGGCTCCGCCTCGATCCTGCCGATCTCGTGGATGTACATCACGCTGATGGGCACGGAAGGCCTGCGCAAGGCCACCCAGGTCGCGTTGCTCAACGCCAACTACATCGCCAAGCGCCTCGCCCCGCACTTCAAGACGCTCTACACGGGCCGCAACGGCCTGGTGGCTCACGAGTGCATCCTCGACCTGCGCCCGCTCAAGGACGCCACCGGCGTGGGCGCGGAGGACGTCGCCAAGCGCCTCATCGACTTCGGCTTCCATGCGCCGACGCTGTCCTTCCCGGTCGCCGGCACGCTGATGGTCGAACCGACCGAAAGCGAATCGCTGCACGAGCTGGACCGCTTCATCGATGCCATGATCCAGATCCGCGACGAGATCCGCGCGGTGGAAGACGGCCGCCTGGACCGCGAAGACAATCCGCTGCGCAACGCCCCGCACACGGCCACCATGGTCACGGGCAGCGAGTGGACCCACGCTTATCCGCGCGAACTCGCCGCCTTCCCGCTGCCCTCGCTGAAGCTGTCGAAGTACTGGCCGCCGGTGTCCCGCGTGGACAACGTGTACGGCGACAAGAACGTGATGTGTGCCTGCATCCCGATCGATGCGTATAAGGAAGACGTGGAGGCGTAAGCCTCCGTGTCCAGGCCGCCCCGCTCACGCCGGGCGGCCTTTTTGTAGGAGCGCGCCTTGCGCGCGCTGATCTTTTGAGGCCGTGACCCGGAGCTGGCGCGCCAGCGTGGGGACTGGCGCGAAAACATGTCGCGCGCAAGGCGCGCTCCTACAGATACTCCCCCATACTCCTGCGAATCCGCCTTAACCCGCTTTGTCATAAACTTCCCAGGTTGCCGCGCCCCGTCGCGGCCTGATCTTCCGAGGTGAACGCATGACTCAGGAAACCCCACGCAACGACAGCCTGCTCGGCCTGCTCAAGGGCGTCGAGGACTTCAGCCACCGGGTCTTCCCCGAACGGGAGCAGCTGTTCAGCGAACTGGCCGAGGGCCAGAGCCCGCATACCCTGTTCATCACCTGTGCCGACTCCCGCGTGGTGCCGGAGATGATTACCCAGACCCAGCCCGGCGAGCTGTTCGTCTGCCGCAACATCGGCAACATCGTGCCGGGTTACGGCGAGATGCTGGGCGGCGTGTCCGCCGTGGTGGAATTCGCCGTGATGGTGCTCCGCGTGCGCCATGTCGTGGTCTGCGGCCATACCGACTGCGGCGCCATGAAGGGGCTGCTCAATCCGGAGTCCACGAAGGACCTGCCTACCGTCGAGGCCTGGCTGCGCAATGCGCAGGCTGCCAAGAGCGCCGTGTTCGCGCGCAAGCTCGAAGGCACGGCCGCCATGATTGCCCTGATCGAGGAGAACGTGCGCCTCCAGTTGGCGCACCTGCGCACGCACCCCGCGGTGGCCGCGGCGCGAGCCAACGACGCCATTACCCTGCAGGGCTGGGTGTACGACATCGGCGACGGCAAGGTCTCGGTCCTGGACGAAAACAGCGACCGGTTCATCCCCCTGTCCGAAGCCATCCAGCGAGAGAACGGCGTGTGATCCTTCCGGGAAGGGCCCACCTCGGGCACATCCTGCATTACGTCGGCAAGCCGCTGATCTGGCTGCTCGCCTGGGACATCGCGGTCACCGTGTTCTGGTACCTGGTGGATCCCGACTGGATGGAATTCCCCGCCCTGCCGGTCACGCTGCTGGGTTCCGCGGTGGCGGTGTACCTCAGCTTCCGCAACACCACCGCCTATGCCCGCTGGTGGGAGGCGCGCACGCTATGGGGCGCGATGGTGAATGCGTCGCGTACCCTCGCCCGCGACGCCCTCACCCTGCTGGCGAACCGCGACGCCGCCACCGGCGTCGCCCATCGCCAGATCGCTTACGTGCACGCCCTGCGCCTGCACCTGCGCCGCCAGGCGCCCTGGGACGAGCTCGCCAGCCGCCTCCCGTTCGACGAAGTGGAGCGGCTGCGCACCGTCGCGAACGTACCCAATGCCATCCATTCGCGCACGGCCGCCATGATTTCCGCCACGCGGCCGGACCCGATCCTGCTGGCGACCTTCGCCCGCACGATGAGCGACATCTCGAACGCGCAAGGCGGCATGGAACGCATCAAGAACACTCCGCTGCCCCAGCAGTACGCCGCCTACCCCACCCTCTTCACGCACGGCTTCTGCGTGCTGCTGCCGCTGGGCCTCGTGGAAACCCTGGGCCTCTACACGCCGCTGGGCTCCACGGTGGCGGGCTTCCTGTTCCTTGCGCTTCTGCAGATCGGCAACGACATGCAGAACCCTTTCGAGAACCGGGAAGACGACGTGCCGCTCACTACCCTCACGCGCGGCATCGAGATCGACCTGCGCGATACGCTCGGCGAAGCGCACGGGCTCCAGCCGCTGCAGCCGGTCGACGGCATCCTCTGGTAAGGGCGGACCCATGACCGTTGGCATGGGACAAATGGCATATAAGGGATTTCAATCGAGATAAATCCCGGTTCCACGGAGGTCCACCTTGCGCGCCCTGCATCCGCTCGTCCTCGCTGCCGCCCTGATTCCCGCCCTCGCGGCCGCGGCTTCGGGTCCTGCCGACCTCGTCAACCCGATGATCGGGACCACCAACGGCGGCAATGTCTTCCCTGGCGCCGTGGTGCCGTTCGGCATGCTCCAGTTCAGCCCGGAAGCGTCGCCGTTGCCCGGCAAGAAGTCGCCTATTGCCGCACCGGGTGGCTACGAATACCGGGCCGATGCCATCCGCGGCTTCAGCCTCACGAATGTCGAGGGCTGGGGTTGCGCGGGCGGCTCGGGCGACGTGCCGATCATGCCCATCACGGAAGACGTGACCGCGTCGCCGTCCACGGACTTCCGCCACGCATACGCCTCGAAATTCTCACATGCCAACGAATCCGCCAGGGCCGGGCACTACCGCGTGACGCTGGACAACGGCGTGGCCGTCGACCTCACCGCCGCGCTGCGCAGTGGCGCGGCCCGTTTCGCCTTCCCCGCGGGCAAGCCGGCGAACGTGCTGGTACGCGCCTCCGATTCCGAGGCGGGATCCGAAAGCGCGAAGGTCACGGTGGACAAGGCGCATGGACGGGTTTACGGCGAGGTTACCAGCGGCAACTTCTGCGGCTACATCAACGAAGCCGACCGGCACAGCTACTACACGCTCTACTTCGTCGCCGAGTTCGACCAGCCTTTCGCGTCCGCGGGTTCCTGGCAGGACACCACCGTGAACAAAGACGGCACACAGGCCGAAGGCGGCACCGGATACGGCCCCAAGGGCTTCCCCGAGGCAGGCAAGGGTTCGGGCGCATGGGTGGGCTTCGCGAAGGGCACGCGCACCGTCAACCTGCGCGTCGGCATCTCCTACGTGAGCGCTGCGAACGCACAAGCCAACCTCGATGCCGAAAATCCAAAGGGCACGACGTTCGAATCCCTGCGCGACAAGGCCGTCGCCGCATGGAACGCGCGCCTTTCGCACATCGACGTGGCGGGCGGCACGTCCGACCAGCGCACTGTGTTCTACACCGCGCTTTACCACGCGCTGATGCACCCCAATGTCTTCAGCGACGTCAACGGCGAATACCGCGGCTTCGACGGAAAGGTCCATCGTGTCGGCGGAAATCAGCAAGCGCAGTACGCGAACTTCTCGGGCTGGGACGTCTACCGCTCGCAGCTGCCGCTGGTGGCGTGGCTGGAGCCCAAGACCGCCAGCGACATCGCGCAGAGCCTGTACAACCAGGCTCAGCAGAATAACGGCGTGTGGGACCGCTGGACCCATAACAACGGCGGCACGCATGTGATGAACGGCGACCCGTCCGCCGCGGCCCTGGCGGGCGTGTATGCCTTCGGTGCCCGCGACTTCGACGCGAAGGGTGCCCTCGCCTCCCTGGTTCATGCGGCCGACCACCCCACGGCGCTGGATACTTCGCACGATGGTTGCGAAGTGGAGTGCGTCGGCCAGCGCCCCGGCCTGGATGCGTGGCTGAAGCTGCACTACATCCCCGTCGGAGCGCCCGCATGGGGCCCGGCGGCGGATACGCTGGAAACCGTCGCCGCCGAATTCGGCATCAGTTCACTTGCGGACCGCCTGGGCGACAAGCCCACCTCGGCACGTTTCCTCGAGCGCGCGCAGTACTGGCGCAACCTCTTCGACCCTAAAGCCACGCCCGAGGGCGGCTACATCCGCAATCGCAACGCGGACGGCAGCTGGGCACTGGTGAAGGACGACGAGAAGGAAGCGCCGCATGCCTTCACGCCATCGACCGAGGACGGTTTCGTCGAAGGAAGCGCCGCGCAATACGTCTGGATGGTGCCGTTCAATGTCGGCGGCTTGTTCGATGCCATGGGCGGTCGCGAAAAGGCCCGCAAGCGCCTGGACGCATTCTTCTACCAGCCGGACGGCAGCTTCGCGGTGACGAAGTCCGGCCCGCTGCATGCCGAACTGGACAACGAGCCCTCCATCGGTACGCCATGGCTCTACAACTACGCCGGCCAGCCATGGAAGACGCAGGAACTCGTCCGCCGTGTGCTCGACACCCTCTGGGTCAATGCGCCGAACGGCATTCCCGGCAACGACGACCTCGGTGAGATGTCGTCCTGGTACGTGTTCGCGGCGCTCGGCATCTACCCCTCGATTCCGGGCCGTGCCGAGATGGTCGTGGGCAGCCCGGTCTTCACCCGTGCCGTGGTGCATCGCGAAGGCGGCGACATCGTCATCGACGCACCGAACGCGGGCGCGGGCAAGCCGTACGTCACGGCGCTGAAGGTCGATGGCAAGGCCACCTCGCGCGCCTGGCTGCCGGAGTCGTTCGCCTTGAAAGGCGGCAAGCTGGCGTTCGACCTGTCGGACAAGCCGAACAGGAACTGGGCGACGAAGGAAAGCGACGTCCCACCCTCCTTCGACATAAGGCACTGACAAAGAACTCTCCCGAAGGCTCAGGCGCCTCGTACGTACCAATCGTCGATCTGTGACAGGGACTCGTACTTGCGCCGGTAGCCGTGGCGGGACAGCAGATCGAAGAGTCCCGCACGGCGCTTGGCCTCGTAGCCGTGTTCGACCGTGATCACACGCGGCCGGAAACGTTCGAAATCGAAGGCTTCGAGGATCATCAGCTCCGAGCCTTCGGTGTCGATCGAGAGGTAGTCGATTTCCTCGAAGCGATACTGATCGAGCAGGTCGTTGAGCGATACGGTATCCACTTCGTAGCGCGCCGACGCGGCGCGCTGTCCACCGAAGCGATCCGCGTGGCAGTAGCTTTCGATGGTGGATAACGGGCGCTCCACGCAATCGCGAAAGAGCACGCGATCGCCGCTGCGGTCGGTCACGCAGCGATGATCGATGATGCACCGCCTGGTCTTCGCCAGCTCGACATGCCAGCTCCGCGCCGGCTCGACCAGGATGCCGTGCCATCCATGGCGGGCCTCGAGCAGATGGCTGTTGCTTCCCGTGAGTCCATCGGCCGCGCCGAATTCGACGAAAACGCCGCCGCGCAAGCCGTCCATTTCGTGCAGCACGAACAGGTCCTGCAACAGGTCCGAACGGGAGTCTGCCAGATGGGCAAGGCAGAAGCGCAGGAAGGGCAACTCGTCATCGCCGGCCAGGCGCATCTTGCCGCGCATCCGCACCATGAGGCTGATGCTGTCGGCGCCCGGCGGGAAGACCCGGATGAAGTCATGCCCGAACTCCCGGGCCAATCGCCGCATCACCCTCATCGCCAGCGCCACATCGCCCTCCGCATCCGGAAAAGCGGTGGGTGCCCCCGTGCGGCGTCAAGGTTGCCTCAGCCTCAGCGCATTCCCCACCACCGATACGGAACTGAGGCTCATCGCCAGCGCGGCGATCATGGGCGACAGCGTGATGCCGAAGAACGGATACAGCACACCGGCTGCAACGGGCACACCCACCGCGTTGTAGACGAAAGCGAAGAACAGGTTCTGGCGGATGTTCTTCACCGTCATCCCGGAGAGCGAGCGTGCCCTCGCGATGCCTGCAAGGTCGCCTTTCAGCAGCGTCACCGACGCGCTCTGGATGGCGATGTCGCTGCCATTGCCCATGCCGATGCCGATATCGGCCGCCGCAAGCGCAGGGGCATCGTTCACGCCGTCGCCCGCCATGGCCACGGTCGCGCCCTTCGTCTTCAATGCCGCGACGAGCCTGGCCTTGTCCTCGGGCGAGAGCCCGGCGTGCACCTCGTCGATGGGCAACGATGCGGCGACGGCTTTCGCCGTCGCCTCGTTGTCGCCGGTAGCCATCACCAGGCGCACGCCGGCCGCACGCAGCGCATCCAGCGCGGGCTTCGTCGAGGGTTTCACCGCATCCGCCAGCGACAGCAACGCGGCCAGCCGGCCGTCGATGGCGAGATACATCGTGGTGGCACCTTTCGAGCGCGGCCTCTCGGCCGCGTCTTCCCCGGCCCCGACTTCCACGCGCTCCGTCTCCATCAGGCGCCTGTTGCCCAACGCCACGTCGTGTCCGCCGGCCCTCCCGATCACGCCGCTGCCGACGATGGCCTGGAAACCCGACACGGCGGGAATGACGATCCCTTCCGCTTCGGCCGCGGCAACGATGGCCGCTGCGAGCGGATGCTCGCTCGGGCGTTCCACGGCGGCGGCGAGCGCCAGCGCATCCCCGCGGCCGTAGCCAAACATCCGCATGTCGACCAGCGTGGGTTTGCCTTCGGTGAGGGTGCCCGTCTTGTCGAACACCAGCGTGTCCACCTCACGCAGCCGCTCGATCGCAGCCGCGTCACGGAACAGCACGCCTTCGCGCGCGCCGCGGCCACTCGCCACCATGATCGACATCGGCGTCGCAAGACCGAGTGCGCAGGGACAGGCCACGATCAGCACGCTGACGCCGGCCACCAACGCATGCGCGAGGGCGGGTGCCGGGCCGATCATCCACCAGGCCGCAAAAGCGAGTACCGCCACCACGACCACGGCCGGAACGAACCACGCCGCGACGGTGTCCGCCACGCGCTGCAGCGGCGCGCGCGAACGCTGGGCCTCGGCGACCATCGTCACGATGCGCGACAGCACCGTGTCGGCACCCACGTGTTCCACGCGCATCGTCAGCGCGCCGTGCTGGTTCTGCGTGCCGCCGGTGAGGGTGTCGCCGGCCCGCTTCGCCACGGGCATGGCTTCACCGGTGAGCATCGACTCGTCCACATGGCTTTCGCCTTCCACGACCCTGCCGTCCGCCGGCAGCTTTTCGCCCGGGCGCACGCGCAGGCGGTCGCCCACGCGCACATGTTCAAGTTGTACGTCCTCTTCGCTGCCATCCTCGGCCATCCGCCGTGCCGTTTTCGGCACCAGGCCAAGCAAGCCGCGAAGCGCTTCGCCCGTACGGCGGCGCGCGCGCAGTTCGAGGAAGTCTCCGAGCGTCACGAGGGTGACGATCACCGCCGCCGATTCGAAATAGACGGCTACATGGCCGTGCATATCGCGCATCGGTGCCGGGAACAGCGCAGGCAAGGCGAACGCGACGGCGCTGTACAGCCAAGCCACGCCGGTTCCGAGTGCGATGAGGGTGTACATGTTCGGCGACCAGGGAACGAGCGAGCGCCAGCCGCGCGCGAAGAACGGCGCCCCGCCCCACAGCACCACCACGGTGGCTAGCATTGCCTCGCCCCAGCGCGCGATGGACGCCCACGGTTCCGGCCACATCCACCCGAACAGGTGTGGTCCCATCGCGACAGCCACCACCGGCAAGGTCAGGACGAGTAGCACCGCCAGTCGCCGGCCTAGCGCTCGGACTTCGCCGTCGTCGTCCTCCAGCGAAGGCAGCGCCGGCTCGAGGGCCATGCCGCACTTCGGGCACGAGCCCGGCCCTTCCTGGCGGACCTGCGGATGCATCGGGCAGGTATAGACGGTGCCGGCGGGCACGGGCACCGCGGGCGAGACCGGCGCGGCCGCGCCGTGCGAACAGCAGGCGTGGCTCATGCGCCCGGCTCCGCCAGCGCCTTCAGGATCGGGCAGTCCTCCGGCGCGCCATGGCCCGGGCAGGCCTCGACAAGTTCGGAGAGACCGTCGCGCACGCGCTGGAGCTCGGCGATCCGCTCATCGATGGCCTGCAGCCGCGCGGCGGCCCGCTCACGTACGCCCTCCACGCCGCCATGCCGGTCGGCCGAGAGCGCCAGCAACTCGCGGATCTCCTCGAGCGTGAAGCCCAGATCCTTTGCGCGGCGAATGAAGCGGAGCCGCGAGACGGTACCCATGTCGTACTCGCGGTATCCGGAGGGCCGGCGTTTCGGCTCGGGCAGCAGCCCTTCCCGCTCGTAGAACCGGATCGTATCGATGGCGACGCCCGCGCTCTGCGCGACGCGGCCTATGGTGAGGGCGGCGTGTGTAGTCATGGGTCAAGTCTAGACCCTTGATGAAGGTCCAGAGTCAAGCCCTATGGTTTAGCTCCTTTGTCGAAAGCCTCTAACCTTGGCACTAGCGCCTAACCATGTCACTGCACCGTTTCCCGCCCCTTAGCGAATGTGGTGTACAGGGGTTCAGGATGGACTGATCGCCCAGTGCATCCTTGACGCCGCTGTCTAGGACGGGAACGGGGCCACTGGAGTCTCGCCCGGCCCCCACGAACGGCGCGCTGCGGGATATCCGGCGGGCGCACGTCCCGAAGCCCTGTACGTCTGGATCCAACCCGGATAAGTGGCTGGCGATCGCGTCGCGTCATCGAGCCTAGCGACTTCATCTTCATCCAAGACGAGATTCGCCGCGACGCGATGGCTGTCCAACTGGGCCAGCTTGGATACCCCGCAGATGACACTGGTGACGCCCGGTCTCGATAGTAGCCACGCCACGGCGACGGCTGGCACCGTGGTGGCTCGCTCGGCCGCGATGATCTTGAGCACATCGATGGCGGCGAAGGCTTTCGCTTCATCAACGGGCGGGAAGGCGACGCGAGCTCGTCGAGTACCCCACGCCGGCGCCGATTGGCGGTCGATTCGGCCCGACAACAGGCCACCAGCGAGCGGACTCCAGCACAGCATGCCAACACCCTCGGATAGAGCCGCCGGTAGAAGCTCCCTCTCAACATCGCGGCCCGCGAGAGAATAGAACGACTGTATCGTCGCGAAGCGACTCAAGCCAAGACGCTCGGAATAGCCGATCGCCTTGGCCAGCTGCCACCCCGCGTAGTTGGAGCAGCCGACGTAGCGAACCTTTCCTGCCCTGACCGCATCATCAAGCGCCCGCAGGGTTTCTTCCAGAGGAGTGATCGGGTCGAAATTATGAACCTGGTAGAGGTCGACATAATCCGTCCGAAGCCGGCGCAGACTCGCGTCCAGTGCGCGGTGGATATGCAGCCGCGATTGTCCGACATCGTTGATACCGGGGCCGGTTCTGCCGTTTACCTTGGTGGCCAGGACGAGCTGATGGCGGCGTTGCCCGAGAATTTCTCCGAGCAGCGACTCGGACGCACCGCCTCCGTAGACATCGGCGGTATCTAAGAAGTTGATTCCCGCATCCATCGCACTGCCAAGGATCCTGTCCGCCTCAGCCCGGTCGACACCGCCGATGGGCTGGGCGGTCGAGACCTCGGAACCAAAGGTCATTGTCCCCAGACAAAGCCGGGAGACGATCGCGCCGGTATGGCCAAGCGTCGTGTATTGCATAGCGTTACGCGGCCGTCGGCTGGTAGTACTCGGCCACGAGGCCATCGGGGTTGCGGACGGTCGCATTACGACCACCCGGGGCGCCCTGGGGGCCATGCAGCAGCTCGGCGCCTCGCGCCAGGGCCCATCCAAGCGTCTCGTCGAGGTCATCAACCACGAGTAGCGCGGTGGCCGAGCGGAATGGCTCGAGTGCCTCGTCGCTTCCGCCGAGCACGACAAACGCGCCGACGACTGCGACTTCGATGCCCAGAGCTGCAAATGGGATACGACGCTCGCACGTGATGCCTTGCAGTTGCTCATAGAAATCCACTGTGGCGTCAAGGCGCGCACGGTCCACGTAGAGACGGAAGGCGTGATGGACAAATTTCATCGGTTATTCTCCAGTGTGGTCCATGACGATGCATTCGAGGTTGCCTGCGGCACGTGCCGCGCGCATAGCGTCGTGCAACTCGGAAAGAGGATAGATGCGGGGTTCGATCGCGGCCGGATCGAGCAGGCCCGCACGGAAGAGGTCAAGGAGCTTTCGGTAGGCATCGCGGGGGTACATGAAGTTGCCGATGATCTCCCAGCTATGCAGCATGACCTCGGTGTAGGGAATCGGCAGGGGCACAGCCATGCTGCCCATCAAGACCAGGCGGCCGCCGTCCGCGAGGCTGCGCATGGCAGCGAGCGTCATATTCGGATCGTTGGCGCCGCCGACCATGTCAAATGCAAGGTCCACAGCACCATGGGCACTCTCACGGATGCGGATCGCATCCCTGGCTGCGTCACCACTTACCACGAGTGGCGTGACGCGGTCGCCGGCCAGAACCGTCAGCGCGGCGAGTTTGGATGCATCACGGCCGAGTACGACAACGTGCCCCGCTCCCATCGCCAAGGCCACGAACACTGCGGCCGAGCCGTAGGCGCCGGTCGCCCCAGAAATCACAACCGTCTCTCCGGCTGCCAGGCGACCCCGCAGCAAGCCGCCATACGGCACCAGGTAGCGCATCGAGACCGCAAGCAGCGGCGAGCTGATGTCGCCCACACCGTCGGCCGGCGTGACCAGGCTGGCCGGCAACACGGCGTAATCGGCCAACGTGCCGTCAGCCCAGTCGTCTTGCATGTGCGTCGCGATCGGGCCTTGACCAGTGACACCCAGGAGAATCTGTGCCGGGTTTCGGACATTTTCCTGAGCGACCATGTGCGAGGAGATGACGACGCGCTGGCCACGCTGCAGATGCCAGACACCTTCACCCACGGCATGGATGGTGCCGACGCCATTGCCTCCGGGGATAAAGGGGCGGCGCGGCGCTTGATAAATCGGCAGTTTCCCCTCGACGTAGTCCTGCATATACGACATTAGCGACGATGACTCGATGCGGACGACGACGCTACCAGGGCGCGCTTCGGGGACGGGTGCGTCAATGTATTGGAACGGACCGCCAAGTCCGTCCAGTTGCCAGGCTTTCATAAGGTGACTCCGGTTAGTCGAACGAGATTTGCAACTTTCCCGCACGGGGTGCGGCATACATGTCGGCGATGGCGCGCGGCAAGGCATCGAACCCGCGCACGAGCGTGTGGTGAGGCTTTAAGTGGCCCATCATCAGCGCGCGGCTGAGGTCGTCCTCGGCCTGCAGCCTGTCCTGGTAAAACGCATCGACTGTCCAGGTCGCCGATTTGATATGCCGCTCGCGAAGCACACGCTCCACGGATGCGGAGATGCCGTAGTGTTCGCGCGTGGTCCGCGATGCAGTCAGTTTGGCAGAGGGTGCGTACGCCTCTGCGGCTGCACCGTAGGACAGCAGTCGGCCATGTCGATTCACATGCCGCACCACGCGCTCAGTGAACTTTCCGCCGACCCCGTCGGCAAAAACGTCGATTCCCTCTGGAAAAGCGTGGCGCAAATCCTCGTCCAGGTTCGGCGAGCGGTAATCAAGGCAGGCGTCGATCCCCAGTAGGTTGACGAGCTCCCCGCATCGCGCAGCACCTCCGGCGAAGCCTACGACGCGGCAGCCGGCAGCCTTGGCCAACTGGGCGATCAGCGATCCCACTGAGCCCGAGGTTGCGCCGACGGCCACGGTGTCGCGAGGGACCAGTGGCCCGTTTTCGCGAAGCCCAAAGTAGGCCACCATGCCAGAGGTCCCGAACACGTCCATGAGGATGTCCGGCGACCACATCTGCGCCATCACCGGGCGAAACACGTAGGTCCATGGCGATCGCGTGTGATTCAGGGCCCGAACCAATGGGGTCGCTTCGGGAAAACCGATGGGCGGATCCTGGCTCGAGATGAGTTGGTACTGCTGCCAGCCCGCTTGGCATGCCACGAGGTCGCCGACCGAGAAAGCTGGATCGCGCGACTTGACGACCTCTGCGCAAGCGTAATTGCGCGGCTCCGTTTCACCCGGCGCCACCAACCCCTGCGCGATCCGTTGGCGGGTCGCGGCATGGACGTTCACCAGCCTGACCCGTACCAGGGCCGCACCGTCGGGCACCTCTGGCACCGGTAGGGTCTGGCGCACGAAGTCCTCGGGCCGCAAGGTATCCGCGTCGACCGAATGGGCGACAACCCATCGATCGAAATAGTTTGGAATCTCCGGACTCACGGACTGCATCTGATCGCTCCTGTGGTGCTCGGGGGCGCCCGACCACGGGCGACGAGATATCCTCTCGCCAAACGTCCTATCTTTGTATAACCTAAAGTGCGCCATTTATTATGGATCGTACCTATGGACGCTTTATCCGAGGTGCTGGCAATGCTCCGCGTCAGTTCGGCCTTGTCCTCCCGGTTTGAGGGCCAAGGCCGCTGGGCATTCCGTTTTCCCACCTATCAGCACATCAAGTTCGGAGGAGTCTTAACGGGCCGCTTCCACTTGTGGCTCGAGGGATCCAGCGACGTCGTGACGCTTGAAGAAGGGGACTTCTACATGCTGACGACCGGCCACCCGTTCTGCTCGGCGAGCGACCCCTCGTGTTCACCCATTGATGGCCCCTCCACTTACCGTGCGATACGGGATGCGGACGGGGTAGTTCGTTATCGCGGGCCCGGCGCTGAGGCAGCCACCGTCAGCCTGGCCAGCGGGCGATTCATGTTCGAAAACGACGTTAGCGAGCTCCTTCTTCGCCATCTGCCGCCCCTGATTCATCTGAAGGCGTCCGATCGCGGCACATCATCGCTGACGCATTTGCTCGCGCTGCTCAAAGGCGAAACGGGCCAGCCCATGCCGGGCACCGATGTAGCGCGAAGCAGCCTCGCCGCACTGGTTCTGGTTAGTGCCTTGCGCGCTTACCTGGATAGCGTGCCCGCACCGGCTGGCTGGCTGGGCGCGCTATCCGATGCCCGCATCGGCCAAGCCTTGACGCTAATGCACGGCCAGCCGGGGCAGCGGTGGACATTGGACGATCTCGCCCACGCCGTGAACATGTCGCGCACTGCCTTCGCCGCTCAATTTCGCCGACTCGTTGGCAGCGCCCCAATGGATTACCTCAATCGGTGGCGTATGGCGGTCGCCCGTACGGCGCTGAAACATTCCGACGACACGCTTGCCGAGATCGCCGAGCGCATCGGCTATCTGTCCGACACCGCCTTCAGCATTGCCTTCAAGCGCGTAACAGGCCAGAGCCCCGGACGCTTCCGAAGCGACAGCCGGATCCAGGTACGAGCCTGACTGAACTTTACAAAGTGGACATATCGTGTAAAGTCTGTCCATGATCGATCGCGACGTTTCCGGAACCACCACGCTGCTGAATGCCGCAGCCGCCACCTTCGCCCGCCTTGGCTATCGCCGGACCACGATGGATGCTGTGGCGCGAGCTGCCGGCTGCTCGCGGCAACTGCTTTACCTGAAATACGAATCGAAGGAACGCCTCTTCCAGGCCACGGTAACTCACGCGCTGGGAAGTCAGCTTGCCGACGCCGCAGCTGCTCTCAAGGCCCGCGGCAGCCTAGCCACACGCGTCGCTGCAGCCTTGGCGGCCTGGCTCGGCCCGCACGCCATCAGCAGCGCCCGTGACGCCGGGGAACTCACCGAAGCAACGCGGCAGCTATCCATCGCCATCGTCTCCGAACTGGAAACTGCGTTTCTTGCACTGCTCGAGGCAGCACTGGGCAGCGAGCCGCCATCACGCCGGAAGGCACAGGCACGTCTTCTCCTCTTTGCGAGCCACGAAATCAAGCGCCGCAGTGCCTCGCTCAAGGAGATGCACACGGACATTCTGGCCGCGGTACGCGCCCTCCCTCTCACCGAGCTCACCGAGGTCGAACATGACTAGCCGAGCCGTCACTGCGACAAGGGTCTTGAGCGGGGAAACGCTCGATGGGCAGCGTATGGTCATCACCGGCGGTGCCGGGGGTATTGGCCTCGCTGCCGCACAGGCGCTGGCAGCGAACGGGGCGCAACTGGTGATCCTTGCCCGGACGACCGAGGCAGCCGCTTCGGCGGCCCACGCCGTCGGCCATGGAGCGCAGGGCATCGGTTGCGACCTCGCAGACCTCGCCGATGTCGAGCGAGCGGCCGCGGCCGTCGTGGATAGTGGAAAGCCGATCGACGTTATCATCGCCAATGCTGGCATCGGGAATCTGCCCCACCTAACTGTGCGATACGGTGTCGAACTGCAGTTTCTCGTCAATCATCTCGCCCACTTTCTGCTGGTCGATCGACTGGCACCGTCGCTGAAGAACGGATCAGGACGCATCGTGGTCACAAGCAGCAGCGCAAGCGTTAGCCAGGCGCCACCTGGTGGTATTGATTTCGATAATCTTGCCGGGGAGAAGGGGTATCGCCCTTCCACCTTCTACGGCCAATCCAAACTCGCCAACGCTCTGTTTGCTCGCTGGCTTGCAAAGAAGCTTGCCTTTCGTGGCATTACCGTCAATTCGCTGCATCCCGGCGCGGTAGCGCACACCGGTTTCAACAAGTCCTTGGGATTTCCGCTGAGCGCTGTTCTGCGCCTCGTATCCCCGTTCATGAAAACGCCAGAGCAAGGCGCCGCCACGCTCGCCCTCCTTGCGGGAAGTCGGCAGGTAGCAGGCCAAACGGGGTGCTACTGGGTCGACGGCAAGGTCGCACGCGGAAACCCTCTACTGGCGGACGACGCGCTGGCGGATCGGCTCTGGGTGACCTCCAGGCAGATACTCGAACGGGAAGGCATCGCTACCTCCCTTTGAGCGACTACGCGCTCAGCGTGCAGTCGATGAAATTTTTCAGGAAAGGCGATGGGTCGCCTCGTCGCCATCCCAGTTCGAGCACGACCGCCGCACCCGTGTCGTGAAGCTCGCGGAAGGTCACTCCCTTCACTTGCAATTCCCGCATGGACGCCGGCACCAGCGCGACGCCGAGCTCGGCCGCCACGAAATGAATAATCGACGCCATTTGCGGTGCCACTTGGCCAAGCTTGGGTTCGAAGCCCGCGTCTCGGCATGCCTGGATGATGGTGTCATACATCGCCGATCCGTACGCGCGGGGAAACGTGATCCATTCATCGTCTACAAGGTCCTTGAGCTTCAGCGCAGGCCGCCGAGCAAGCGAATGCCTCGCGGGAAGTGCGGCAACCAGAGGTTCCTCTGAGATCACGCGAAGTTGCAGATCCTGTGCCTGCAGCCCCACCGGCCGCAGAAAAGCCACGTCGAGCTCGCTTGCGCGCAGCGCCGCCGCCAGCACGCCAGTGTTCGCCTCCATCAATTGCACATCCACATCCGGGTAGGCGCGGCGAAAGGCCCGTACCGCGCCGGCCACGGTGGGATTGAAGCCCGAGGAAGCAGTAAATCCCACGCGAAGGGCGCCCACCTCGCCACGCGCTGCGCGGCGCGCGGCATGAACCGCGTTCTCCAAGAGGCCGGGCAGCGCGCTCACGACGTCGCGGAACGCCTCGCCGGCGGCGGTGAGTTCGGCCCCGTGCGCGCCGCGATGAAACAAGCGTGTGCCCACCTCTTTCTCGAGGTCGCGGATCTGCATGCTGAGTGGCGGCTGCCCGATGCCGACGCGCTCGGCTGCCCGGGTGAAGCTTCGCTCCTCCGCGATAGCGAGGAAATAGCGGACATGTCGGAATTCCAAGGTATCTGTTTCCTATATGTGGCTCGCTGCCGTCATCGTATAGAGATATGTCCTGCTCGGCATTAGTTTTTTCCTGCACGGCCCCTTCTGGCCGCAGGAGACTGGCGATGAGCATGCGAAAAGGCTGGTTATTCACCCCGGGCACGCGGCGTGACCGGTTCCATAGGGCGGCGGAGGTGGGTGCCGACGTCCTCATCATGGACCTCGAAGATTCGGTCGCGCCGACGGACAAGGATCAGGCGCGGGCCTCAGTTATGCAGGCACTGACCAGCCATTCTGCAGGGCCAACCCGCGCGGTTCGGATTAACGCGCTGACAACGCGTGCGGGCTTCGACGATCTCGCTGTGCTGTTCTCTAGCCAAACCTTTCCCGATTTGCTCGTTGTCCCCAAGTGTGAGGAGCCCGCACTCCTTCAACTGCTTGACGCATGGCTGACGCAAGCAGGTGCCGCAACGGGACTGGTCGCCTTGGTAGAGACCGCCGACGGCGTGGAACGTGCGCGCGCGACGGTTCGCGCGACACCACGGCTGTCGGCGGTGATGCTGGGAGCTGCGGATCTGGCGGGGGATTACGGCTGTGAGCTGGATGCGCCGAACCTTGACTACGCACGATCGCGACTAGTCGCCGCGGTCGCGAACACACCGGTTCAAGCGATCGATACGCCATGGTTTGACCTGCACAACGACGCAGGGCGATCCGCAGACCTGGATCGATCACTGCGAACGGGGTTCACCGGCAAGGCCGCTATTCATCCCGCACACATCGCGCAGATCAACCAGGTCTTTACGCCATCTGCCGCCGAAATCGAACACGCGCGCTCCGTTCTCGCCATCAACGACGCCGGCGTCGGTCAGCTGGACGGCGCCATGGTCGACGAGGCCGTCGCCCGCCGTGCCCGGCGCACCCTGAGCGCTGCGGGCCTCTCCACCACTCCCTGACTGGAGCCAATCCCATGGATAACATCCTCCCGGCCTACAAGGCCGTCGGTAACCGCCGCTTTCGTGAGACCTCGGGTCTCTACTACGAGGACTTCGAGCCGGGCGACATCTTCGAACATCGCCCTGGCCGCACGGTCCTGGACACCGACAACGTGTGGTTCACCTTGCTGACGCTCAATAACCAGCAGGTCCATTTCGACGCAGCCTATGCCGCCCATACCGAGTGGAAGCAGAAGCTCGTGGATTCCACCTTCACGCTAGCGCTCCTGACAGGCATGAGCGTGCGCACCGTGAGCGCCAAGGTGGTTGCAAACCTGGGCTGGGACAAGGTCAAGGCGACCCATCCGGTCTTCGCGGGCGACACCCTCTACGCGGAAAGCACGGTCTTGCGCAAACGGGAATCACGTAGCCGCCCGACCCAGGGCATCGTCACCGTCGCCACGCGCGGGATCAACCAACGAGGCGAAGAAGTCATGAGCTTCGAACGGACGATGCTCGTGCATCGTCGTGGCCATTCCCCAGAAGAAGCCAGCGGCTACTGAGGACACACCCATGAGCTATGACTATCTCTACCGTCGCCTTCAGGTCACCGCGCAAGAGGCCGCGGCACTGATCCCCAATGGAGCCCGTCTATCGATCGGCATGGCGATGGGCGAACCTCCAGCAATCCTGGGCGCTCTGGCCGACCGGGCAGAAGCTGGGCTGGTCGAGGGCATCCGGGCCTATTACTACGAGTCCACCCCTATCCTTGGCGAGACCATCCTGCGCTATGGACTCCAGGACCGCATCGCGCCCTATTGCATGTTCGTCACTGGCGCGGAGCGCGCGCTGATCAAGCGGGCGCTGCAAGACAATCGCAAGGTCGTGAACTACGTGCCATCCACGTTCAGTCAGGCGCCGAGGCTGATGATGGAGCACATCGGCATCGACACGGTGATTGTCACAGTCTCGCCGCTCGATAAACACGGGTATTTCAGCCTGGGCACCGGCAACGACTACACATCCCGGGTGCTGCGGACCGCGAAGCGGGTCATCGTCGAGGTGAACCGACACATGCCGCGCGTCCAGGGTAATGGCGCACAGGTGCACATCAATGAGGTACACGCCATTGTCGAGCACCATGCCCCGCTGCTCGAACTACCTGTTCGCGAAGCGACCGAGGCCGACGAGACGATCGGGAAGCTGGTGGCAGACATGGTTCCCGATGGGGCATGCCTGCAAATGGGTGTCGGGGCACTGCCCAACTTCGTCTGCAGCCAGCTTATGGACCGCAGGCACTTGGGCATCCACACCGAGGCACTGTGCCCCGGGATGATCGACCTTATACGCGCTGGGGTCGTCACCAACGCACGAAAAGCGATCGACACAGGTAAGACGGTCTTCACCTTCGCCATGGGCCAGCAGGCCATGTACGATTTCCTGGACGAAAACCCGTCGGTGTACAGCCATCCCGTCGACTACGTTAACGATCCGCAAGTGATCGCGCGCAATGACCGCGTGGTCTCGATCAATTCCACGCTGCAGATCGACCTGACGGGCGCCTGCAACTCCGAGCATATGCTTGGCCACCAATACAGCGCCTCCGGAGGCCAGCTTGACTTCGTGCGAGGCGCCTTCGCTTCCAAGGGCGGGAAATCCATCATCGCCTGTCAAGCCACCGCAGCGAGGGGCACTATTTCCCGCATCGTGCCCCGACTCGACGGACCCGTCACGACGCCGCGTATCGACACGCACATCGTGGTGACCGAGTACGGTTCGGCGGACCTCAAGGGAAAGTCGTCCACCGAGCGCGCACTCGCGCTCATCGAGCTGGCCGAGCCACGGTTCCGGGAATCGCTACTCGCCTCGGCGCGTGAACTCCACCTGGTCTAGGAGTAACCCTCATGTCTCGTACCGTTGCCGACCAGATGGTCGCTTCGCTGGATGCCGCCGGCGTGCGGCGTATCTATGGCGTTGTCGGTGACAGCCTCAATGGCTTCACTGATGCACTCCGCCGCCACGGTGAAATCGACTGGGTTCATGTCAGGCACGAGGAGGTCGCCGCCTTTGCTGCCGGGGCCGACGCGGCGATCCATGATCGCGTCGCCGTATGCGCTGGCAGTTGTGGCCCCGGCAATCTGCACCTCATCAATGGACTGTTTGACTGCCAACGCTCTCGCGTGCCCGTCGTCGCGATCGCAGCACACATCCCCTCGGCCGAGATCGGCAGCGGGTATTTCCAGGAGACCCACCCGGAGCAGTTGTTCCGGGAATGCAGCAGTTATTGCGAGTTGGTCTCGACCGCCGAACAAATGCCGCGCGCCCTGGATACGGCGCTCCGACGGGCCGCCGCGGAGAACTGCGTGTGCGTGGTCGTGATCCCTGGCGACATTGCGCTGAAGCCAGCCGTAGCCTCAGCGCCGCCCCGCGCACTGTCCTTTGCCCGTCCCATCATCGCGCCCAGCGACACGGATCTGGACGCCTTGGTAGAGATCCTTACCTCCGGCACGAAGGTAACCCTGCTGTGCGGCGGCGGGTGTGTCGGCGCCGCCGACCTGGTGAAGCAGCTTGCGGATACCTTGGCAGCGCCTGTCGTACATGCACTGCGCGGCAAAGAGTACCTGGAAGCCAACAACCCGTTTGACGTCGGCATGACCGGGTTGATCGGTGTGGCCTCAGGCTACCATGCGATGCACGAGTGCGATGTGCTCCTGATGCTGGGCACGGACTTTCCCTACCGCCAGTTCTACCCATCCCACGCCCGGGTCGTCCAGGTCGATATTCGGCCTGAAGCCATAGGGCGGCGAGCACCGATCGAACTGGGCATCATTGCCCAGGTGCGCCCGACCCTCCAGGCACTGCTTCCCCGGCTTCGTCGCAAGGCCGATCGCCGCCACCTGGAACAAGCCCTCGCTGACTACAAGGCCACCCGTCGTGATCTCGATAACCTCGCCAGTGGCAACCCCGGCGGCGTCTTGCGCCCACAGTACATCGCACGCGTTGCCGGTGAACTGGCGAAGGACGATGCCGTATTCACTGCCGACGTCGGTCTGCCGACCGTCTGGGCAGCCCGCCATCTCTCCATGCGTGACGGCCGACGGCTTCTAGGATCGTTCTGGCACGGTTCGATGGCCAACGCCCTGGCTCAGGCCATCGGGGCGCAAGCGTCGTCACCGAACAGACAAGTCGTGGCCCTGTGCGGCGATGGGGGGTTCACCATGCTGATGGGGGACTTGCTTTCGCTCCGCCAGCTCGACCTACCAGTAAAGGTTGTGGTCTTCAACAACGGCTCGCTGGGGTTCATCGAGCTCGAGCAGAAATCGAGTGGCTTCCTGGACACCGGAACACGCCTTGACAACCCGGACTTCGCGGCGATGGCAAATGCGATAGGCATCCGTGGCTTGCGCCTTGAGCGGCCCGAGGATGTCGAGACCGTCTTCACGGAGGCCTTCGCTCATGACGGCCCTGTACTCATCGATGCAGTGGTCTCGCGGCTTGAGCTGGCCATGCCCCCCGCCATTACGGGCGCCATGGCCCGGGGCTTCTCCCTTTACATGCTGAAAGCCGTATTGAGCGGACGTGCAAACGAGATCATCGACCTGGCCGTTCAGAACTGGCACGCGTAACGCCGACGGAGAACAAAATGAGTTCCGTATCCAAACACCAGCCTCTGCCCGCAAGGCGATCCTTGGCCGCCGGCGAGTTGGAAGGCCTTGCTGCCCTTGCCAGGAACATCGGCTTAGGGTCAGTCGCCCATGGGGACGCTTTCCTGACCGGTGCCGACCCCATCATTTATTCCCCGCACAAGCTGGGCGAGGCTTCGGCCACCGCGCAATTGGCCATCGGCCTGGCAGGCTCGGCACTATGGCGGCACCGCACCGGCATCACAACGGACGTCGGCATGAACATCATCGACGCCCTGCATTTTCTGCATCCCACGCACTTCGTCCAACAGCAAGGTCGCGCCATCAACGTCGGGGCCGAGCATGTGGCGGTCAACAACCTTTTCCTTTGCAGGGACGGCCGCTACGTCATGCTCGAAGCGGGTCCCCCGTACGCAAAGTTGCTGGATGGCTATCTGAATTTCTTCAACTGCGGGAACAATGTGGACGCCATCGCCCACGCGGTGCACCGGTGGGATTCCGAAGCGCTGGAGACGGCCCTCTCCGCCGCGGGCCTGCCGGCCTGCCGCGCTTTTACCCGCGCCGAATGGCTAGCGCATCCGCAGGGAAAGGCATTGAGCCGCGTCCCCGTTGTCGAGATCGAGAAGATCGCGGACGGTCCAGTAGTCCCGTTCGACGCCCGGCGCCCAGTGGCTCCGCTTACCGGTGTTCGCGTACTCGATTTCACCCACGTGCTGGCGGGCCCCCGTAGTGCTCGAACGCTGGCCGAGCACGGGGCGGACGTGCTCCATATCACGTCGCCCGCTTATCCTGACACGTTCGCACAGCACCTTGGGGTGGACATCGGCAAGCGCTGCGCGTACCTCGACTTGCGTCAGAGCGATGACTTGCGGCAGATGCATCGGCTCGCTTGCGAGGCCGACGTCTTCACCACGACCTATCGGCATGGTGTCAATGAACGATTTGAGTTGTTGCCACATCAATTGAGCCAGCGGCATCCTCGTGGCCTGGTCTACATGACTGCCAATGCGTACGGTCACGATGGCCCCTGGCTTCCGACCCGGTTTTGACCAGAACGGACAGGTGGCGTCCGGATTTGCGGCCGCTGAGGGCGGCGACGGCCAGCCGAGATTCTCGCCAGTGTTCTATCTTGCCGACCTCATTACGGGCTATCTCGCGGCCGCGGGTATGATGGCGGCGCTGCTGAGGCGCGCCATCGAGGGCGGCTCCTACCACGTGAAGCTTTCCTTGGCGCGCAGTGCCATGTGGGTACAAGAGTTAGGGCTCGTCCATGACGATGACCTGATCGGTCTACCTAGATCGGATAACTATCCGGCACATCTCGTGCATCGGCCGTCGGTTTACGGTGAGATCGCCTGGCTACCGCAGCCACTGCAGTACGATAAACTCGCCCTACCGGATATCTCTTACATTGAGCCATATGGCGCGAGCAAACCGGCCTGGTGGTAGCGTAGGCGCTGGCCTCACGACTGAAGTGCGGCCAGCGCGTCCAGGATGTGCTGGGACGGGCGCACTGACACCCCTATGGCTTCCAACTGCTGAATGCCCACCTCGTCAAGTCATGAGAGCGCGTCGGAGGCGACTACGACACGGAAGTCGCGCTCGCTGGCCTGATAGATCGATGTGCGTGGGCAGTTAGGGAAATTACAACCGGCGACGACGAGCGTGGTGACCCTCCGTTGGTGCAGTTCCTCGAGAAGGGGCGTGTTGAAAAAAGCTCCCCATCGCGGCTTATACAAAACCTGCTCGTTGGGACCCCAGGACTGCACAGCGCCGCTCAAAAGTAACGGCGTGTCCAGTCTGGCGGATGAGTAGGGTCGTAGCTCGTCCGCGATCTCGCACCCGGAGCTTCCCTCAAGAAGCATTTCGGCACCTTCCTCCACCGCGGCCCTCCGGCACAGGTCCACGTTTGCACCATCGCGCCGGTAGATCCTCACGATGTGAAAGATCGGCATCCCTGCCTCTCGAAACCCACGCGCGAGACGTACCAGTCCTGGCAACGCGGCACTGGTACTCCGTATCTCAAGGCGCTGACCGTCAAGGGTGTCGCATTGCACATCAATGGTGACGAGTGCCGCGCGTGGATAATCGGGTGCCGTGTAATCAGTCATGCGCTACATCTTGGGAATGATTGACGGGCCGTAGTGACCAATTCACGCATCGTCATGCTAGGCCGGTACCAGCACCGAGACGGGGTCGGCAAAGTAGAGCTCCAGCCGGCGCTTGGCGATACGCCAACCCTGCGACGTCCGGACAAGCTCGTCATGAAACGCACCCGCCGCGTTCAGGTGAAACGCAGGCCGGGTGGCAGGCAGGCTACGGTGGGTCGCAAAAAAATCGGTGCGGGCGGTGGCGAAATCTCCCTGCAACGACACGGTAGGCAGGCTTAGCATATGCTGCCAGTTAGAGTACGAACTCATGCTCCCGTTCTCACCTCGCATCCACCCGGCCAGCTCGCGCCACGTGCCTACGGGGCCACCAGCGGCGCTGTAGTCGACGGCTCCCTCGGAAGTGAAGGTTTCGGCCCACACTGGGACGATGTCGCCTTGGGGACCCTGCTGGCTGTCCTGGCCGTACGAGTACCGAGAGATGGTGTCCTGAATCGCAATACGGTCGATGGCCCACTGCGCCGATGCGCCGTCATTCTTCTGATGCTCGGAGTTGCTCACGTTCGATTCCCACTTATCGTTGATGTCCACCCATGTTGGCATCACAATGCGGCGGCACAAGAAGGCACTTTTATCTCACCTGGTTTCCCGAGCGTAACCGTGGACCACATGTCTGATCCTATAACCGAGCCATGCTCAGTCGACGATCTCGATGCAGCGCTTCAAGCGCTCGACGGGCGCTGGAAGATGCTGATCATTTATCATCTCTTCGGTTCGCCAGTTTTACGGTTTAGCGAACTGAGGCGCGCGATCTCTGGTGTTTCGCAAAAGATGCTGTCGCAGCATCTGAAGGAGCTTGAGGTCGATGGCATCGTGGAACGGACCGTCTACCCGGAGACGCCGCCTCGTGTTGAATATGCACTGACGACCCTTGGTTTGCACCTGAAGCCAGCGCTTCAGGCGCTGCAGTCATGGGCGACGCTACGCCAGGCGCGACGCGCCGGTGAGACCCAAAGTAATCTAGGGCGTGAGTAGTAGCTTGCCTTCGGTCCGACGGCCTTCGATGTCCGCATGGGCCCGCCCCGCGTCCGACATCGGGTAGCGAGTGACGGAATGGTGGTATAGCGTTTGAGAGCCAAGAAGGCTGAATAGCTCGCTCGTCCGCTCGATCAGTTGGTCATGAGTGGCAATGGAATCGGAATAGATGGGGAAGCCCAGTTTGATGCTCTTCTTGAGGGCGGCCAAGTGAACAGGTGGTGGTGCGCCCAGCACGGGGCCGAAATAGGCGAGGGTTCCCAGCGGCGCCAACGATGCCATGGAATCCGCGAAGGTGGCTTCCCCGGATCCGTCGAAGACAGCGTTTACTCCTCGACCGTTCGTTAAATCGCTGACTTGTTCGGCAAACTGGCCCACTGCATCAACGATAACGTGGTCCGCGCCGGCCAATCGTGCACTTGCGACCTTCGAAGCGCTTGATACGCGCCCAATGACGGTGCCACCTCGCATCTTCACGAGTTGGGTCAAGAGCCCGCCAAGGCCACCCGCCGCTGCGTGAATAAGGACAGCGTCGCCCGCACGCGTGTCGTGGAAGCGTAGTGCAATGTGCATCGCTGTCAGACCTTGCATCATCATGCCAGCGGCGACAGCGGGATCGATGCTTTCAGGGATGGCTACCACTGCGTTTGACGTAGCGACGATGGTCTGTGCGTAACTTCCCGGCACATAGGGCCAAGCTACCAGCTGGCCGGGCCGAAGGTGCGTGACGCCTTCGCCAACGGCCGTCACGACGCCCGCCCCCTCCACGCCAGGGACCAGTGGCAATGGTTTGTCGCGCCAAAGCAGGCCTCGCCTGACGCCGATGTCCATAAAGTTCACGCCTGCGTGGGTGACCCGGATTTGCACCTCTCCGGATCCCGGCGTCCGTTGCGGCGCCTCGTCCCAAACCAGTTCCTCGGGACCGCCATGGTTACGAAGTAGTACAGCCTTCACGAAGCACCTCTCTCTAAAATGGAATGATCGTTCAATAAATGGGTAAAAAAATTACCGCAGAGTGCGGAGGCTCATGGTGACAATGTTCTTGACAGCATCTGCGCTCCCACCAGCGCGAGCGGTTAGCTTTATGGAGCTCAGGGCAGCGACGAGAAACTGGGCCGCGTCCCGCGGACGCAGATCGCTGCCGACGAGCCCTAGCGCCTGAGCTTCGCGCACACGCTTCGTGAGTTCTGACGTTAACCGGCTCGACGCCTCGTGATTGATGTCAGCCACTTGGCGGTTGGCGCTACCGAACTCCGCCGTAGATGACACCCCTAGACAGTCAGGATGCGCGATGGCCTCGTCTGAAAAATGTTGTAAATGCGCCTTGATCGCCATCAGCGGATCGGGTTCGCTGCGCAACACGGCGATCTGTCGGTCTACGCTTTCCTTGGTGTATTGCCGCAGCGCACCGAGATAGAGCGTCCACTTGTCGCCAAATGTGTCGTAGAGGCTCTGTCGCCCGATGCCAAGCGACTCGGTCAGCATCTGGGCTGATGATCCGGCATAACCAAACGTCGCAAAGGTTCGAGCGGCGCAGCGCATGGCGTGTTCGGGGTCGAATGATTTTGTGCGGGCCATTAGGCCTTATACTAATTCCGGAACGGTCATTCAAGTAAACTTTCTTCGATGTTCGCTCTGCGGCCACCCTGTGGCCGATGGCGCCTGCCGAACGGTCCGGTTTAGCCCGTGAGGCTGCCATGTGTACTTGTATTCACGGATGGCACGCACCCGATGAGGTGAAGCACGCAGGAGAATGTAGCACGTTCCTTTTGAGCGTTCCCGCTGGCAGCGGCACGACGGTCGTACGCCCTCCCGCAAGGTGGTGACGTCGGGCAAGCTCAGCAAGCCGCGCGTCACGCCACGGGAGAAGGTGTGCGGATATGCATTGCCGTGGCAGGCAGCCAGGAGTACGCGGAAGCGAGTCATCGCCGATCGCCGCGGGTTGCGGCGACGAGATCATGCGGATGCTTCAATGGATCCCCGAAGCCGTCAAAAAAAGCCTCGGAGAAATGCCTTTGGGTGCCGGTGAGTACTATGCAGAGCTCTACTACAACCTAGGCTAGCGTGACCGCACAAGGATGGCCGGCGTGACCGCGAAGGGGAATACTGTGGATCTGTGCCTGGATTGCGAGTGGGCCGACGTTCTTGCATCGGAGCTGGTATCGATAGCGCTGGTATCGGCCGATGGTCTGCATGTCTTCTATGCCGAACGTGTCCGTACGGATGCCGCAAGTCCCCTGACGCGGCCGGAAAAAGTCTGAACCGACGTAGGTGGGGCGTCAAGGAACCCTCGCTCCGGTCGCTTGACGCGAGGTAACCAGCAACGAAACCCGACGCCGGAGCTCAGTCCGGAAGCAGGACGTTCAGCCCCAGCGTTACCCACGACCCGCGCTCCGAGCCGCGCTCCCCTCCCGCCAGCAGGTCCAGGCTGGCGTTCTCGCTCAGATTGCGCCGGATTCCCAGTTGCCCTGCGAAGCGGGTCTCGCGGTAAGCCTCCGCCAGGGCGACCCAGCGCTCGCCGAGCGCCACCTCGACACCCGCGCCTCCGCTTAGCGAGCCCCGCGAGTTGCGCGCCTTCGTCCAGCCGAGATTCGCGTTCAGAACGACACGGCGCTGCGGATCCAGGGCAAAGCTCGCAGGCACGTTGGCGTTCCATCCATCCAGTCGGTGGCGCCGGCTGTCCCAATTCATGCCTATCGACGCACCGATACCCCAGTCGTGCGTATCGAAGTCGCGAAACACACGCTTGATCCCTGGGGCGAGGATCGCGCCACGGTACGGGCTACCCGCCCCGGTGATGCCCAGGCTCCACTCGGTGCCGTTAGCCGTGCAGGCTGGTACCGCGGTCAGCTCGTAACCAGGATGGTAAAAACGTGCCCAGGACTCCACCTGGCAACGCCCGGCCGGGGTCAGGGTCGCATCGTCGACGAAGAGACTGGCTCCGCCCCGTGCGTGCGGCGCATACAGGAACAGGATCGCCGCCAGCGTCGGGACGAGTGCGCGGTTGAAGATCATTGGCAGCCTCCGGATATGACGGAAACGCCGGAGACTTCCCTCTTGGGAGCCTAGCGAGGGATCAGCGATGGTATCGAGGCGCGTAGCGAGCGTCGGCTCGCGCATGCGGTCCCGTCCTGAGCGGACGGTGCGACCTTGGGTCAACGTTCCGTCGGCTCAGGAGCCGTGCCGAGATCGACTGTGACTGTCCAAGGAAGAGGCCTCTGACGCGGGTTGCGGGCGAAGCCGCGCATGGTGCCCGACCTCGCTACATACATCAACCCTGCCCTCCCTGCGGCATGAAACCTTTTTTTGCGATGCAGCGTGACAGACAAGGTTCGCGCGTCTTAATTTCGTCATAGGGGATTTAGATCGATCCAAGTCAAAAACGTCCAAAGGCCGCGCCGCGGCTGTACAGGTCCGGTTTGACTTGAATCGAGGTGGGGAGGGGGCCTTGCATGTCGGCCGCTCCGGAACGGTTGGGGAATCGGGGAACCGCGTCATGACACCACGAACTACCAGTTATTCAATGACCACAGGCCAGCACGTCGCAGGCGCGTCCGCATTCGCCATGTCGCTCGCCAATGAACGCCGCGGAAGCCCTTCCCGCTTCAGTTCGCCTCACGGCAGCCCTACGCAGTAGTCCCGCGCCGCAGTGCCGACGGGCGAGATGCCCGTCAGCAGCCAGATGTTTGGATCGATTCAAGCGATAAGTTTAAGGAGGACGCGTGTCGTCATAAATCGCGCTTCTGCAGCAGTGATTTAACGGGGGTTATCGCGCCGACTCGATAAGGGCGCGCATCACTGAGGGAATACCTAGCAATGACTTCTTTGCCACAAATGTTCACGCGCAAGCCGCTGTACGCAGCGATAGCTTCCGCGACCTTGTCCTTCGCCGGCTTCGTGGGAATTCCCGCGACAGCCTTCGCACAGGACTCCGCACCCGCCGCCGCATCGACGGCAGCGGCGCCCGCTCCAGCCGAAACGCCTCAGGACAACAAGGCGGATAAGGACCGGCAGGGCAACACCAGCAAGAACGCCACCAAACTGGACACGGTCGTCGTCACGAGCTATCGCCAGTCCATCGACCAGAACGTGCTGGACAAGCGCGACGCCAACTCGATCGTCGAAGTGATCAATGCGCAGAACATCGCGCAGTTCCCGGCCAAGAACATCGCCGACGCCCTAGCCCACGTGCCCGGCGTGGTCATCAGCCGTGAATCCGGCGAAGGCAAGACGGTGAGCATCCGCGGCCTCGCGCCCGAGCTCACCTATACCGAGTTGAACGGCAACTATGTCGCCTCGGCCGATACGTCGGCGGGTCTGACCCGTTCGTTCAACTACACGCTGTTCCCGGCGAACATGTTCTCGGACATCAAGCTCTACAAGAGCCTTGAGGCGCGCCTGGACGAAGGCGGCATCGGCGGCAACGTCGACCTGCGCACCCGCCGCCCGCTCGAGATGGACGCGAACGAAGGCTTCGTCACCGGCACCGCAGCGAGCTCCGATACCAGTGCGAAGACGGAGCCGCAGGGCGCGGCGCTGTGGTCGTGGAAGAACAAGGACGAGACATTCGGCGTCCTCCTCGCCGGCGCCTACCAGAAGCGCCAGGCGACCACGTACCAGGCGGATGGCTCGAGCTGGCACTGGTGGTCGGACGCCTGCAAGGACCACGAGACCTGTACCCAGCCTCCGGTGGACATCCACGGCAATCCGTACAACTCCGCGGTCAACAACAACATCGACCTGTGGGGTAACGGCGTCGTCGACCAGGCCGGCAACATCTCCAACGGTTTCTGGATGCCGCAGCAGTTCGCAACGAGCCGCAACGACCTGACCCTGAAAACCAAGGGCGCGCAGGCCACGATGCAGTTCAAGCCGAGCGATCACTTCCTGCTGACCGGTAACTATTTCCGCTTCGAACGCCAGCAGACGCAGATCACCAACACCCTGGAAATTCCGGAGTGGGGCCTGCCGAACAACACCAACTACGCCGACCAGAACGGCCGCCTGCTTGCGCCCAACGGCCTGACCTTCGACAAGTCGGGCACCATCGTCACAGGCGCGAATTACGTGCTGCCGCCGGCCGGCGTCGGTTGTAACTCCGCGGTCAACCCTGTCACCGGTGCCCCCCGCCAGGCGGTGGACGTGTGTTCCACGGAGATCCCGTGGCTCAACGGCAACTACTCCGTCGAGAAGGCTACCTCGCAGACCCTCAACCTCGAAGGCGAATGGGATAACGGCGGCGACCTGAGCGGCTCGTTCAACATCGGCCGCACCTGGGCGAAGGGTGGCCCTTCGGTCGAACTGGGCATGGCCGCCAAGCCGCGCAACTTCGTGAATGGCCAGTGGGTGAACGGCAGCACCGGCGCCGCGTGGGATCTCAGCGGCAAGCCCGGCATCACCGCCGATCCGTCCGTACTCCCGAACATGCTGGCCGGCGCCGGCCAGGTCGACCTGGGCTCGACCGGCTCGAACATGGTGAATACCCGCACCTCGCAGAACTTCGCGCAGGCGGACTTCACCTGGGCGTTCGATTCCTCATGGCTGCAGTCGCTGCAGTTCGGCGCGAAATACAGCGACGCGAACGCCGAACAGCAGAGCAACGAGGTGCGCTGGTACTGCAAGGGCACGACCTCGCAGTTCCAGACCTGCGATCCAAACGCGGGCCAGCTGCCGGCGGGCTTCCTCCTGCCGAACTACCTCGACGGCGTGAACCATGCCTTCGGCGACAGCATCTTCCCGGCAATCAACTTCCCGGCGTACTACAACCACCTGAACGACACCTACGACCGGGTGATCTACAACAAGCCGCAGAACAAGTCGTCGATCGGCGAGAAGATCGCTGCGGCGTATGTGCAGGCGAACTTCGATACCGGCACCCTGCGCGGTAACGTCGGCGTGCGCTTCGTCACCACGAAGCAGGACCTCACCGTCGCCAACCAGGTCACCACCAACAATGCGACGTACTACCACGACGCGTCCGGCAACATCCTGATCTGCCCCGCCTCGGGCGTGAACGCTGGCGGCGGTGCATGTGCCCCCGGCGACTTCCAGTACCTGCCGCGCGAAGTGGCGGTGGTCGAGAACTTCAACAACTCGACGACCAACAAGCGCTACAACAAGTTCCTGCCGAGCTTCAACATCGCCTGGACGATCGCGGACGACTTCGTCCTGCGTGCCGCCGGCTCGCAGGCGATGGCCCGCGCCAACTACACCGACCTGGCGCAGCTCGGCCAGCTGACCAACAACACCCAGGAGTACTACAACGATCGCAAGCAGTTCGGCGCACCGCTGCCGGGCTGGTACGGTTCGGGTGCCAACGCCGACCTGAAGCCCTTCACGGCCACCCAGTTCGACCTGGCCGGCGAGTGGTACTACGCGCAGCACGGCGTCGTCGGTATCGATCTGTTCCAGAAGAAGGTGAAGAACTTCGTCGTCCCGGTCACCGTCAACAACATCGACGTGAACGTGGGCGGCACGGAAACCAACTTCCGCCAATACAGCACCAATGCCAACGGCCGCTCCGGCACGTCGAAGGGCATTGAAATCTACGCGCAGCACACCTGGGACTCGGGCTTCGGCTACATCGCAAACTACACGCTCAACCACACCAACGAAACCGCGGTCTCCCTGGGCGACACCCAGGTAGGCAAGGCCGAGTTGATCGGTAGCGCGAAGTACGCGGCGAACGTCTCGCTGTTCTATGAAAAGAACGGTCTGCTCCTGCGTGCCAGCGACAACTGGACCGGCCGCACGATGGAAGGTCTGGCCTCCGGCCTGCCCATCTATGCGCAGCCGTATCACCAGATCGATCTGAACGGCGACTACGAGTTCACCAAGCACTTCATGGTCACCGCGTCCATCATCAACTTCAACAAGGCGAGGCCGCACACTTACCTTGGTGGCGATACGCGCTCGCGTCTGGTCCAGTTGATGTACCCGGGCCGCCAGTACTACCTCGGCGTGACCTACAAGTTCGGTGGTGCAAGCGACAAGTAAAAAATCGACGGGGCCGGGCACATTGCCCGGCCCCGTTTCCGTTGCAAGCGAAGGAACCCCGCATGAACGTACCCATGGCACGCCCTCCCCGCCGTGCACTCGGCGTCGCGCTCGCGATGCTCACCGTGGTCTCCGCGACCGCCGTACTGGCGAAGGACAAGAAGCCCGCGGCCGCTTCCCAGGCCCCCGTGGATATCGCCAATCCCCTGGTCGGAACGGCCCCTCTCGACAACCAGGCCCTGCTCGGCAACGCGCCGCCACCCGGCGAGGCCACCTACACCGGCATGACCACGCCAGGCGCCAGCCTGCCGCAGAGCGCCACCGAGGCCGCGCCGGTCAATATCAATGCCGACCTCGGCTTCGCCACCGGCGTGCCGGTGGCCTACGACTACCGTCGACCCGCCATGTTCGGTTTCAGCGGCGGCGGTTCGACCTACGGCGCCCGCGGCGCCCCCATCGTCATGCCGGTGGTGGGCGACTGGACGGTGCCGCCGGATTACATGTCGTCGTACTACGACAAGGCCACGGAAAAGGCATCTCCCGGGTATTACGCGGTAGACCTGGCGACGTTCCACACGAAGGCCGAACTGACGGCCACGCAGTGGACCAGCCTGATGCGCTTCACCTTCCCGCAGAGCCATCGCTCGAACGTGGTCCTGAACCTGCGCCGTGCCGGCGGCGACGTCGAAGTGGTGGACGACCACACGATCCGCGGTGTCGCCACCACAGGCCGCCGTGACCGGGACACCGATGGCCCGTATTTCATCGCCGAATTCTCGCGGCCGTTCACGACTTTCGGCACGTTCCATTCCGAAGTCACCAACAAAGGCGAAGGCCTGGGCCATGAAGACGTCCAGGCGGGCCGCCGGAAGATTTCCGGCGATTACGCCGGCGCCTACGTCACCTACGATACGAAGGCAGGCGACCAGGTGGTGGTGCGCATCGCCCATGGCCACAGCGCCCAGGAAGCCGACCAGAGGCTCCGTGCCCAGGACAGCGACGCGGACTTCGACCGCGTGCATGCGAAGGCCCGCGCGAAATGGGCCGAACTGTTCGACCGCGTGGAAGTGAGCGGCGGTACGCCGAAGCAGCGCGCACTGTTCTATTCGACGCTGTACCACTCCTTCGCCAGCCCGCGCATGATCGCCCGCAAGGGTGAGCACTACACGGACGCCAAGGGCCAGGACCAGGTCGCCGATTACGACCATTACGGACCGGTGCCGTTCTGGGACACGGGGCGCAACCAGATCGCCCTGCTGATGCTGCTCCAGCCGAAGGTCGTGCAGGACATCATGCGTTCCGAGCTGGACCGCGCGCGCGAGCGCGGCTACATGAACACCTCGTTCCACGGCGACCATGCCGTGTTCCTCTACGACGGCGCCTGGCAGCGCGGCATCGATTTCGACTACGCCGCGGTGTACGAGTACCTGCGCAAGAACGCGACCGATCCCAAGGGCCCGCGCGGTTATCTCGCCGAGTACGACAAGCAGGGCTGGATCTCCGACATCGTGCCCGACGGCAACCCCAGCCCGCCCTACGCGGGTGGCAAGGCTGGCGTGGCCACCACGCTCGAGTACGCCTGGGACGATCACGCGCTGGCCGATGTCGCCCGCCGGCTCGGGAAGAATGACGATGCCGAGATGTTCATGCGCCGCGCGGGGAATTACCGCAACGTGTTCGACCCGTCGGTGGGCTTCTTCCGCGGCCGCACCGAGGACGGCAAATGGATTTCGCCGTTCGACCCGGGCGAGCCCTACTACAACTTCATGATGAAGGAAGGCTCGGGCTGGTCGACGCTATGGCTGGTGCCGCACGACGTGCACGGCCTGATGAACCTGCTCGGCGGCCGCGATGCGTTCAACGCCAAGCTCGACGCGTTCTTCTCCACGCCATACACCGCCAAGGGCATCTGCCGCGACTGCACCGGCCTGATCGGGCAGTACGTGCAGGGTAACCAGCCGGACCAGCAGGCAGCTTACCTCTACGCCTGGAGCGGCCAGCCGTGGAAGACGCAGGAGCTGACGCGCCGGATCCTCGCCGACCTGTATGGCAGCGACGCCACGGGCTATGGTTATCCCGGCATGGACGACCAGGGCTCGACCTCGTCCTGGTACGTGCTCAGCGCCATGGGCTTCTACCCGGTCGATCCTTCCACGCCCGACTACATCATCGGCAGCCCGATCTTCGACCGGGTCCGTCTGCGCCTCGGCAACGGCAAGGTCTTCGAGGTCGTGGCGCGTGGCAATTCGGAACGGAACAAGTACATCCAGTCCGCGACGCTCAACGGCAAGCCCTGGACCAAACCCTGGTTCAGCCACGCCGATATCGCCAACGGCGCCACGCTCGTGCTCACGATGGGCCCCGAGCCCAACAAGACCTGGGGCAGCGATCCGCACGATGCGCCCGCTTCCATGTCGGACGGGAAATAACGGATGAGACACTGGATCTGCATGGCCCTCGCCCTGGGCTTCGTACCGGCGGCGATGGCGGCCGACAAGACGGCCGTCTGGAACGGCAAGGCGGCGCCGCTGGCAACGTCGTGGACGGCCGAGGTATCGCCCGGCAATGCGTTGCCCGAGTATCCCCGTCCCCAGCTCGCGCGGCCGTCGCTGGAACATCCACGCTGGATGAGCCTCAATGGGCTATGGGAGTACGCCGCCGCCGGCGACGGCAAGGCGGCGCCGCCATTCGGCAAGACGCTGCGGGACAAGGTGCTGGTCCCCTACCCCATCGAATCGGTGCTGTCGGGCGTGCAGAAGCACGCGGACTTCATGTTCTACCGCCGGACCGTGGACGTGCCGGCCGACTTCACCGCCCATGGCCAGCATGTGCGGCTGAATTTCGGAGCCGTGGCGCAGGACGCCACGGTCTACGTCAACGGCAGGCAGGTCGCGGAACACACGGGCGGCTACACGTCCTTCAGCGCGGACATCACATCCGCGCTTCGCCCGCAGGGCCCGCAGGAGATCGTGGTTGCGGTGCACGCGCCGGTGGACGGTGCGAACGTCATGGTCGGCAAGCAGCGCCTGAAACCGGAGGGCATCTTCTATACCGCGGCATCGGGCATCTGGCAGTCGGTGTGGCTGGAGCCGGTGCCGGACGTCAGCCTGGCTCGGCTGACCTTCACGCCGGAACGCAACCTCGACGCCTTCACGGTGAATTCGGCGCTGCAAGGCGAGCACCCGGACGCCACGCTGCAGGTCACCGCCTATGCGGACGGCAAGCAAGTAGGCGAGGCCAGCGGCCCCGCAGGCAAGCCGATGCGCCTGGCCATCGCGCATCCGCGCCTCTGGAGTCCGCAGGATCCTTTCCTGTACACGATCAAGGCCACCCTCGCGCAGGGCGGGCAGCGCGACGAGGTCACCAGTTACGCCGGCATGCGGAGCATCGCCATCGGGAAAGCGGGCGGACACAATCGCATCCTGCTGAACGGCAAGCCGACCTTCCTGCTCGCCACCCTCGACCAGGGCTATTGGCCGGACGGCATCTACACGGCGCCCACGGACGCGGCGCTCAAGTTCGACATACAGAAGACCAGGGACCTGGGCTTCAACACCATCCGCAAGCACATCAAGGTGGAACCGGCTCGCTGGTACTACTGGACCGACCGCCTGGGCCTGATGGTGTGGCAGGACATGCCGTCCTTGCCGAACGGCCATAACGAGAAACTCGGCGATGCCGACAAGAACGGCTTCCGTGCCGAGGTCACGGCCATCGTCGAGCAGCTCAAGGGCGAAACCTCGATCATCGGCTGGATCCCCTTCAACGAGGGCTGGGGCCAGTGGAGCATTCCGGCGGCCGCCGAGCTGGCGGCACAGATCAAGAAACTCGATCCATCGCGGCTGGTGAATGCACGCAGCGGCTTGAACTGCTGCGATACGAAGGGCGACCCACAGGCCGGCGATGTCATCGACATCCACGACTACCAGGGCCCGGGCCTACCCAGCCCCGATGCCACGCGGGCGTCCATGGACGGCGAACACGGCGGGCTGACCCTGGGTGTTCCGGGCCACATGTGGCCCAACACGGCGATCAATCCGTACGGCGACGTGAAAGACCGCGCCGCGCTGAACGACGGCTATGTCGCCAACACCGCCGTGCTCCGCGACAAGGCACCGGCGAAGGGCGTGTCGGGAAGCGTCTACACCCAGATCACCGATGTCGAGGGCGAGCATAACGGGCTCTACACCTATGACCGCAAGGTCGAGAAGGTGGACGAGGCCAGGGTGCGTGCGATCAACGAGGCGACGATACGCGCAAACGGGCCCTAGGATCGTCACCTTCCGCTTCGCCTTCGCCTTCGCCATCGACCACGACGCGGTTGCGGCCCTTGTGCTTGGCCTCGTATAGCGCGGCATCCGCCGCGCGACACAGCTTCGGCAGGTCGTAACCGGTCTTGTCGGTGCAAGCCAGGCCGATGCTCAACGAGAATGCGACCACCGTGCCGTCGACGACCAGCGGCGAGGCCTCGATCGCGAGGCGGACGCGCTCGGCGATCACGGAACCCTGCAAGCGCGGCGTATCCATCAGCAGCATGCCGAACTCCTCGCCGCCGAGGCGACCGAGCGCATCGGCCTTGCGCAGCTGCCCCTTGAAGACGGCGACGGCGTGCTTCAGCACCGCGTCGCCCACGGCGTGTCCGTGCGCATCGTTGACCTGCTTGAAGTGATCGAGGTCGAGGAAGACCAGGCACCCTTCGCCACCACGCTTCTCGAGGACGCGCAGCGCACGTTCGGCTTCACTCATGAAGTGCTGGTGGTGAAAAATCCCGGTCAGTCCGTCGCACAACGACAGCCAGCGGAAACGGAGCTGCGAACGCTTGATACGTACCGCCCAGAGCACGATCGAGAGCAGGACGAGGAACATCACCACGATATAGAGGCGGCTAGTCTCCACGGCCTTCGCATCCAGCGCCTGCTGGAGCCGCAGGATGCGGTTTTGCTTGCTGAGTCCCTCGGTCGCGAGCTTTTCCGCCCGGAAATGCTGGCTGGCAGCCTCGTAGGCGGCGTTCCTGACGTTGGCATCACGGAGGTAGCCCTGATCCTGGACCACGTATTTTTCGTAGTAGTCGAGCGCGCTCGCGGCATGTCCCTGAGCCTTCTCGATCGAGTACAGGATGCGATACGCGAACCGAAGTGCCTCGTTCACGTCGCCCGGGTGGCTCATCGCCACGGTTTCCAATGCGGCTTTCCGCGCTTCCGCCAGCCGCCCCAGTTGCTCGTAAAACTGCGCCCGCTGGGCCGAAAGGCTGACGAGGTGGGGAAAATACCGGCTCGCCTGGATGGCCGGTGCGAGGCGCTCGATGGTCGCCAGGCCCTCGTCCAGCTTGCGCTCCTCCAGCAACCGGTCCACGAGGATGAGCGATGCCGTGTTGGCGAAGACCGGCTGGCTGTCCGCCGTGCAGACCTTGATCGTCTCCAGCAAGTCCGGGCTTCGGGAGGTCAGGTCGCGAGAGCCTTCGAGCGCCGTGACCTTCTGCACCATGGCCTGGCAAGGGGATTCGCCAGGTGGCGTGGCTTCGAGCATCATCTCGGCGTATTTCAGCCCCTGCTCGGGCTGGCCTGCGAATGTCAGCATCTGCGAGAGGTTTGCCAACAGCACGAACCGGGCCAGGCGATCGGTCACGACCGGCAGCGTATCCGCGGCGCGCGTGGCCACCGCATAGCTCTCGGCATACTTGCCCTGCTCGCTCAGGTTGTTCATCAACATGGCGGTGGCGCGGGTGCCCAGCTGATCGTCCTCCGCAGACGCCATCACCTTGCGCAGGTAAGCCTCCGCTTCCGGATAGCGCCCCTCGTAGTTCGCTTCCCAGCCGTCGAGGAATTGCAGGTAACGCTGCCCGGTCGCATCGAAGGCGGCCTCGTCACGATGAAGCTCGCCCAGCATCTCGACGAAGCGCGCGTGGTCCTTGGTCCGGATAGCATCGGCCTGCTCGAGGCGCGTGGAAGCGGAGGGTGCCGCCACGGCATGGATGGACGGAACCTGCGCACAGCCGAAGAGCCCCACGAGAAGCCAGCATCGCATGTGACCGAAGCAGCCGGGGGCCATGCCGTGTCCCTCAGCCGGAAGACGAATCGTCGGAGTCGTCGGGGTCCTGGTCCGGCTCGTCGGACTTGCCGTCGTCCTCGTCGTCGTACTCCTCGCCCTCGTGCCCGCCTGTCTGGCTCTGGTGCTCGACCTGCATCTTCTGGAGACCCAGCTCCTTCGTCAGGGCCGAGTCGTCGCCATAGACTGCCAGTTTGCGCAAGCCGACCGAAGCATCGGCCGCTTCGAGCGCTTGCGCCAGGTCCTCCGGCGACGCGTGCCGCAAGCTTGCATCGCGGCCGATGGCTTCGAGCAACTCAACGGTATCTCGCATGTTTTCTCCCTGTTTGGTGTCGACGGTCCTTCGGCTTTTACGCCGGAACGACGGATTCCCTGCCGCTGCCGTAAACCGCGTCGAGCGCATCGAGGCGCGCGCGCATGGGGCCGTTGGGCTGTAGCTCACGCGCCGGCGGCAGCACGAGCGTTTCCTGCCCGGTAAACTCCGCCATCGGGAACTCACGCAGCGTCGTGCGCTGGATACGCGGCTTCTCGACCGGCAAGGTGGGCGCGCGATAAACGATGACCTCGTGATCGGCCGGATAGTCCTGGCACAGGCGCTCCACCAGGAGCTCGCGATAGGCATCCGGCGTACGGAAACGCCCGAGCGAGCGGTCGCCCACCACGCCGAGCTGCCACAGGATCACATGGCCGCTCGTGTCCAGACTGCGCTCGAAGAAGAGCAGCTGGCTCGCCTCCAGATGCTGGCAGCCGACACGGCCGGGGTCGATGCCCAGATCGGCGTAGAGACAGTCTTCGGCGGAGACCCCGGGCTCCATGTACGCCTGGTAGCCCTCTGCGCGAGCCAACTCCACCACCTTGTGCGGCGACCACGCGAAAATGCCGGGATGTCCGTAGAAAGCGGCGCAGACTCGCCTGCCCGCCCGCACCTCCGCCATCATCACCTCGACCCACTCGCGATAGGTCTTCATCCGCGACTTGCCTGGCCGGTAATAGGGCTGGAGGCTGCGCACCTCGGGGTTCAGGCGTCGCAGCCAGAGTTCCACCACATGGTCCGACAGCGCGGCGAAGACCACGTCGGCGGTCTCGATGCAATTGCGCGCCAGCGGCGTCAGGTGCGAACCCAGGGTAATGCCCATGCCGACACAGGCGATGCTGCCGCGACGGGGTCCGGTGCTGGTCGGAGCGGATGTGGTCATAGACCCCATAATGTGACACAACTCACGCAACCGGGATGAGTCCTTTCCTCGGCAAGCATTTACGCCTGCGGCGAGGGCGCAGGACAACGTGCCGCCGTTCGCGGGGCCCGGCGAATTCCTGCCGTTTACCTGCAAACACGGTGACTGCAAGCAAAGCTCCAGCCAGACAGCCGAACCGACGGCCAGGCGCTCCGCACTCGCTCGCCATCACGGCGCTCAGGCCGCCCCTTGTGGAGTCAGACCCGATAGAACTCGCGGTACCAGCTGACGAAGCGCGCCACGCCCTCCTCCACCGACACCTGCGGCGCGTAACCGACGGCGCGGCGCAGTTCGCCGACGTCGGCCTCGGTATCGGGCACATCGCCGGCCTGCAGTGGCAGGAGTTCCATGATCGCTTCGCGACCGAGGCACTGCTCGAGGCGGCGGATGTAATCCAGCAGTTCCACCGGTTGCTCGTTGCCGATGTTGAACAGCCGGTATGGCGCCACGCCGCTGAAGGATGGATCCGGCTGGGTTGCGCTCCAGGTGGGGTCGGCCACGGGAGGGTGATCGAGGCAGCGGATCACACCTTCGACGATATCGTCGATATAGGTGAAGCTGCGCCGGTGCCGTCCGTGGTTGAACACCTTGATCGGCTCGCCACGCAGGATCGCCCGGGTAAACAGGAACAGGGCCATGTCCGGCCTGCCCCACGGTCCGTAGACGGTGAAGAAACGCAGCCCCGTGCTCGGAATGCCGTACAGGTGCGCATAGCTGTGCGCCATCTGTTCGTTGGCCTTCTTGGTGGCCGCATAGAGCGTCAACGGGTGCTCGGCCGGGTTGTGCTCGGAGAACGGCATGGCGCGGTTGGCGCCGTACACGGAACTCGTGGACGCAAAGACGAGGTGTTCCACGCCATGATCGCGACACCCTTCGAGCACGTGCAGGAAACCCGTGACGTTGCTGGATACGTACACATGCGGGTTTTCCGCGGCGTAACGCACCCCTGCCTGGGCCGCCAGATGCACGACGCGCTGCGGCCTGTGCTCGGCGAACAACGCAGCCATCGCATCGCGATCGGCAAGGTCGGCATGCACGTGCACGTAGTGCGGATCATGGCGGAAGCGATCCAGGCGCGCGTGCTTCAGGCTCACGTCGTAGTAGTCGTTGAGGTTGTCCACGCCGACGACCTCGTCACCGCGTTCGAGCAACCGCATCGCCACATGCGAGCCGATGAATCCCGCCGTGCCCGTGACAAGTACTTTCATGACCGTTACCTCAGAGCCGTCCATCCACCGCGTCGCGCGGCAGTACATATTTCACGTCGTAGATCACCGCATCCGGTTTGCCGAATGCGCGGATGCCCGCGGCGCCCAATTCGTGGAACTGCCGGTGCGCCACGGCGATGACGATGGCGTCGTACGCGCCCGGCTCCGGCCAGTCCACCGGACGCAGCCCATAGACCTCGGCCGATTCGGCGGCGTCGACCCATGGATCGTAAACGTCGATCGTCGCGTTATAGGTTTTCAGCGACGCGATGATGTCCACGACACGGGTATTGCGCAGGTCAGGGCAGTTTTCCTTGAACGCCAGGCCGAGCACGAGCACGCGCGCACCGACCGGGTTAAGCCCCTTGCAGACCATGAGGCGGATCAGTTCGCCGGCGATGTACGGCCCCATGCCGTCGTTGGTCCGTCGGCCGGCCAGGATCACATCGGGGTGATGTCCGACTTCCTGCGCCTTGTGCGTGAGGTAATACGGATCCACGCCGATGCAATGGCCGCCCACGAGCCCCGGCCGGAACGGGAGGAAGTTCCACTTCGTACCGGCGGCCTCGAGCACCTCGAGCGTGTCGATGCCGAGCTTGTTGAACAGGATGGCAAGATCGTTCACCAGGGCGATGTTGAGGTCGCGCTGGGTGTTCTCGATGACTTTCGCGGCCTCGGCCACCTTGATCCCGCTCGCCTTGTAGGTGCCGGCGTCGATGATGCTGGCATACAGCGCATCGACGAAGTCCGCCGCTTCCGCCGTCGAGCCGGAAGTCACCTTGCGGATGTTGGTCACGCGATGCTGCTTGTCGCCCGGATTGATCCGCTCGGGGCTGTAGCCCGCGAAGAAGTCTTCATTGAACGCCAGCCCGGAGGCGCGTTCGAGGATGGGGACGCAGACTTCCTCGGTGCAGCCGGGATAGACGGTGGATTCGTATACCACCAGGTCGCCGCGCTTGAGCACCTTGCCGAGGGTCTCACTGGCCCGCATCAGCGGTGAGAGGTCGGGGCGCTTCGCACGGTCGATCGGCGTGGGCACCGTCACGATGAACACGTTGCAGTCGCGGAGCTCGTCGAGGCGGTCGCTATAAGCAAGCTGGCCGGCCTGCCCAAGCGCTGCGGCATCGACCTCCAGCGTGCGATCCGTGCCGCCACGAAGCTCCGCGATGCGCGAGGCATCGATGTCGAACCCGACGGTTGGAAATTTCTTGCCGAATTCGACGGCCAGCGGAAGGCCCACGTAACCGAGCCCGATCACGCCGATCTTTACCTTGTCCAACTGCTGCATCGGGCTTCCGCCAGGCCGGAGGTAGCCGTGAAGCCTAGCGGATCGCCCAGGCCTTGTGTAGGAGATCAGCCCCCTTCGAGCGGCAACTCGGTCACGTCGCGCACGCTGTAGACGTCGATCGCATATGGCACGTGCGCGTCGCCGGTGGCCTTGAAACGCCCGAACACCGTGGCGTCGGCGCGGGCACCCTTCTCCGTCACCGCGCGGCGGAACGAAGCGACGTCGCGCTTGCGGCCCGCGTTATCGTCCATGCTGAGGTTCACCCTGCCCTGGCACTGCGCGTCGGTGAGCGTGGTGACCTTGCCCTCGGTGACGGCGACGCCACGGACCGTGACCGTCGTGCCCACGTAACGCGAGGCGGTGCCCAATACCGTGCAGATGGTGTCCGGCGGCGGATCGTCGGAACGGGCCGCGGCGGTGCCGGTGGCGAGTAACAGGCTGATGGCGACTCCCGTCGCCCGAACGAAAGTGACCGCGTTCATAGGTTTTCCCCCTTGATACCGGCCCCTGGCGGACCGAGCCGAGTGGACGGCTGAATGAAGCACACCGTTTTTGCGCCCCCAGGTCAATAAGAAAATTCGGCAGGTCCGGGCAAACACCCTTCCGAATCAGCGAGATATACTGTCGCCCCAACGAAGGTTTCCCGCGCATGGCTTCCTACGACGACGATTTCGACTACGAAAGCGAGCACGCGGACGAGGACGGCGACGATTCGGTCGAGTCCCAGGTCTGGCGCCTGCTGACGCTCATCAACCCGGGCGACGAAGAAGGCGCCCTGCAGCAGTTCGGCGCCTACCGCGAGACGGTGGAGGAGGAAGGCGACGGCGATCCGGTGCGGATCGTGGGCAGGGTCACCGACTGGCGCTCGGGTTTCGAGGTGGACGCCGACGATACCCGTGCCCTGGTCGAGGCGATCAACGAACTCGTGGCGCGCTTCAACCTCAGCATCGACTGGGACGGCGATCCGGACGACGACGAGTTCCACGAGGAGGTCGACGGCCCGGAACTCTTCTCGCGGGCCTTCGACCAGCTCAACGAGCACGGCTATACCCTCTGGGCACGCGAGGCCGACGACGATATGTATGCGGGCTGGATCACCCGGTCGCACGACGACGAGGCCATGCGCCTGGTCGCGACGGAACTGGGCATCAACCTGCGGCTGGGAAGCCAGGTCACGTAAAGCCCGGGGCCCGGCCGCTATACTGGTCCCATGAATTACCGCCACGCCTACCACGCCGGCAACTTTGCCGATGTCCTCAAGCACATGGTGCTCGTGGCCCTGATCGATGCTCTGGAACAGAAGGCCTCGCCGTTCTGCTACATCGACACGCATGCCGGCCGCGGCCGTTACGACCTGCGTGGCGCGGAAGCGCGAAAAACCGCCGAGTCCGACGAAGGCTTCGGCGTGCTGAAGACCGCCAGCGGCCTGCCTCCCTTGCTCTGGAAGTGGCTGGAAACCGTCCGCGCCTGCAACGAGGGCGACGAGGCCATGCGCCACTACCCCGGGTCGCCCTGGATCGCGGCGCACCTGATGCGTGAGGGCGACTCCGCACAGCTGTGCGAACTGCACTCCGAAGAGGCCGCGGCACTGCGCCAGCTGTTCCACCACGATCGCCGCGTGCACGTGCATCAGCGCGACGGCTACGAGGCCATGAGGGCTTTCGTCCCACCGAAGGAGAAGCGTGGCCTCGTACTGATCGATCCGCCCTTCGAGGCCCAGGAAGCGGAGTTCCGCCTGATCGAAAAGGCGCTGAAGGCGTCGCTGGAAAAGTGGCCGGGCGGCATCTACGCCATCTGGTACCCGATCAAGCTGCGCAGCCACGTCCAGCCGTTCCATCGCTGGCTGAGCAAGTGCGGGGCGAAGCGCGTGCTCGCCGCGGAACTCCTGCTGCGCCCGGACGACTCCCCCCTGCGCCTCAACGGTACCGGCGTGGCCATCGTGAACGCGCCGTGGAAGCTCGATGAAGCATTGCGCGACTCGCTGCGCCTGCTGCCCAGGCTGCTGGGCACGCCTGGCGAATCCGAATACCGGCTGACCTGGCTGGTCGAGGACACGCCGGATGAAGCCCCTCCCCACAAACCGCAGCCGTTCCATTCAGTGCGGCGGCGCTAAAGTCGTCATACATGCCAGGAGCCGCCCCATGCGCCCATCCATCGCCCGTATCGCCGTCCCTGCCGCCTTCCTCGCCATAGCGCTCGCTGGCTGCGCACCCGCGCCCATCTACAAGCCTACGGCGAACAACCTGGCCGTGCCTCCCGCGCAGGTCGCACGCGAGCCCGAGCGTTACCGCACGGCGGACGTGATCTGGGGCGGCCGCATCGTCAACGTGCGCAACTTCGCCGACCACAGCGAAATCGAGGTCCTCGCCTATCCGCTCGACGGCTCGCAGCGGCCGCAGGCGAACGACGCCGGCAATGGCCGTTTCATCGCGGCCATGCCCGGCTACGTCGAAAGCCTCGATTTTCCCGCGGGCGGGCTGGTCACGATTGCCGGCCGCCTCAACGGCACCCGCACCGGCAACGTGGGCCAGGCGCAGTACACCTTCCCCCTTGTCTCGGTAAACCAGTCCCATGTCTGGACGGCCAAGGAAATGTCCGGCGGCCATCCAAACGTCAGCTTCGGCGTGGGTGTGGGCGTGATCCGGTAAGATCCTGCGAAGGGGCTCATCACAGGACGGGATTACATGTCGGGACATGCCGATTCGAAGCGCGCGATCTTCCTCGCGCTCGGCGCCAATTTCGCTATTTTTGTCGCCAAGCTGGTGGCGGCGGTCTTCACCGGCTCGGGGGCGATGCTTGCCGAGGCCGTGCATTCGCTCGCCGATTGCGGCAACCAGGGCCTGCTCCTGCTGGGCATGCGCCAGGCGAAGCGCCCGCCGTCCCCCGACTACCCGCTCGGTTGGGGGCGTGCTCTATATTTCTGGTCCTTCCTGGTCGCGATCCTGCTCTTCAGCGTGGGCGGCATGTTCTCGGTGTACGAGGGCGTGCACAAACTGACCCATCCGGAGCCGCTGCGCTGGGCCTGGCTGGCCGTCGGCGTGCTGGCCTTCTCGATCGTCACCGAAGGCGTTTCGATGCATGGCTGCATGCAGGAAGTGAACAAGGCCCGCGAGGGCCGGCCGCTCTGGCAATGGTTCCGGGAGACCCGCGCCAGCGAACTGCTGGTGATCTTCGGCGAGGACCTCGCGGCCCTGGTCGGCCTGTGCCTCGCCCTGCTGGCCGTGCTGCTCACCATGCTCACCGGCAACCTCATCTTCGATGCCATCGGCACCATCGCCATCGGCGTGTTGCTGATCCTGGTGGCCGTCGCCGTCGCGCGCGAGGTGAAGGCACTGCTGATCGGCCAGGGCGTGGAGCCGAAGCAGCGCGCTGCGATGGTCGCCTTCCTCGAGGCCCGCCCGGAAATCGAACTCGTCTACAACGTGCTCACCCTGCAGATGGGCACCGACGTGATGGTCGCGATCAAGGCGAAGATGGCCCCCACGCCCAGCGCGCGGGCCATGGTCGAAGCGATCAACATCGTCGAGGCCGACCTGCGGGCCGAATTCAGGGACATCCGCTGGAGCTTCTTCGAGCCCGACCACGCGGACTGAGCCCGGGTAGTACAATCGGCCGCTTGTCCGCAGGTCCCGCCCCGATTCCATGCCCGTAGCGCTCCCGAGCCCACCGCTTCCCGTCAACGCCAAGACCCGCCGTTACTGGACCGCCCCGCACGGTTCGTCGTGGGCGCTGGAGGTCGCCGAGGCGGCCCGGGCCCATGACGGCCTGCTCGTCGTCGTGGTGCGCGACACGCGCAGTGCCGACAACCTCGAAAGCGAACTGGCGGTGTTTGCCGGCGAGCTTCCCGTGCTGCATTTCCCGGACTGGGAAACCCTGCCCTACGACGTCTTCAGCCCGCATCCGGAGGTCGTCTCGCAGCGCATCGCCACGTTGTATCGCCTGCCCTCCACGCGGCGCGGCGTGCTCGTGGTGCCGGTGGCCACGCTGATGCAGCGGATCTCGCCGCGCACGCACATCACCGGTTCCGGCCTCGTCCTGCGCAAGGGGCAGAAGCTCGACCTCGCTTCGGAGCAGCGCCGTCTCGAAGCGGCCGGCTATCGCAACGTGCCGCAAGTGAGCGAACCGGGCGACTTCGCCGTACGCGGCGCGTTGATCGACATCTATGCCATGGGTGCCGACGAGCCCTACCGCGTTGAATTGTTCGACGACGAAGTCGAATCGATCCGCACGTTCGACACGGAGACCCAGCGATCGCTGCACCAGGTTGAAGGCGTGGACCTCCTCCCCGCCCGCGAATTCCCGCTGACCGAGGATGCCGCCAAGGACTTCCGCGCCAGCCTGCGCGAGCGCTTCCCGATCGACATCCGCCGTTGCCCGCTCTACCAGGACGTGAAGGAAGGCGTGACACCGGGCGGCATCGAGTATTACCTGCCGCTTTTTTTCAAGTCCACCGAAACCCTGTTCGACTACATCGCCGGCGATGCGCTGTTCGTGCTGGGCGAAGGCGCACTGGAATCCTCCGAACAGTTCTGGACGCAGACCGCCGAGCGTTACGAGCAGCGTGCCCACGACATCGAGCGTCCGGTGCTGCCGCCCGCCGAGATCTACCTGCCGCCGGAACAGCTGCGCGAGCGGCTGAATCGCCAGGTCCGCGTGGACGTGGTCGCGAAGGGCCATGAGCACGCGGTGGACCTCGGCACACTGCCCGCACCCGAGGTACCGTTGAACCGCAAGGGCGAAGAGCCAGGCACGGCCCTCCGCCACTTCCTCAAGAGCTACCCGGGCCGCGTGCTGATCGCCGCCGACTCGGCCGGCCGCCGCGAAGCGTTGATCGAACAGCTGGCCGCAGCCGGCCTCAAACCCGTGAACGTCGACGGCTGGAAGGATTTCCTCGCGCGCGCCGACGCCCTCGCCATCACCGCCGCGGCGCTGGAACAGGGCTTTGCGCTCAGGGAGCCGGCGCTCACCGTACTCACCGAGCGGGAACTGTTCGGCGAACGCGTGCGCACCGACCGCAGGCGCCGCGCGGGCGCTGCGCGCGATCCTGAAAGCATCATCAAGGATCTCACCGAGCTGTCCATCGGTTCCCCGATCGTGCACATCGATCACGGCGTGGGCCGTTACCAGGGCCTCGTTTCGCTCGATGTCGGCGACATGCCCGGTGAGTTCCTGACGATCGAATATGCCAAGGGCGACAAGCTCTACGTGCCCGTGGCCCAGCTGGGCCTGGTCAGCCGCTACACGGGCACGGCGCCGGAACTGGCGCCGCTGCATTCCCTGGGTGGCGACGCCTGGGAACGCGCGCGCAAGAAGGCGGCAGAGAAGGTTCGCGACGTTGCCGCCGAGCTTCTCGCCATCTACGCGCAGCGCGAGGCTCGCCAGGGCGAGTCGCTGCCCGTGGACCGGCAGATGATCGAGGAATTCGCGGCCACCTTCCCGTTCGAGGAAACCGCCGACCAGCAGGCAGCGATCGATGCGGTGATCGCCGATCTGGCCGCGCCGCGCGCGATGGACCGCGTCGTCTGTGGCGACGTGGGCTTCGGCAAGACCGAAGTCGCGCTGCGCGCGGCGTTTGCCGCCGCCACGGCGGGCAAGCAGGTGGCCGTGCTGGTGCCCACCACCCTGCTCGCCCAGCAGCACTACCGCAACTTCGCCGACCGCTTCGCCGACTGGCCCGTGCGCGTCGACGTGCTCTCGCGCTTCAAGTCGAAGAAAGAGGTGGATGCGGCGCTGGAGCGTCTGGCCGAGGGCCAGATCGACGTCATGGTCGGCACGCACAAGCTGCTGCAGTCGGATATCCGTTTCAAGAACCTGGGCCTCGTCATCGTCGACGAGGAGCAGCGTTTCGGCGTGCGCCAGAAGGAACAGCTGAAGAAGCTGCGCGCGGAGGTGGACCTCCTGACGCTCACCGCGACGCCGATCCCGCGCACGCTGAACATGGCGATGAGCGGCCTGCGCGACCTGTCCATCATCGCCACGCCGCCGGCCCACCGGACGGCCGTGCGCACGATGATCTCCACTTACCAGCCTGCGCTGATCCGCGAGGCCATCCAGCGCGAACTGGCCCGCGGCGGCCAGGTGTACTTCCTGCACAACGAAGTGCAGTCGATCGAGCGCACGGCGCGCGAACTGGGCGAGCTGGTGCCTGACGCGCGCATCCGCGTCGCGCACGGGCAGATGCCCGAACGCGAGCTGGAAGACGTGATGGCGGACTTCCACCGCCAGCGCTTCAACGTGCTGGTGTCGACCACGATCATCGAATCCGGCATCGACATCCCCACCGCCAACACCATCGTCGTCAACCGTGCCGACCGCTTCGGCCTCGCCCAGTTGCACCAGCTGCGTGGCCGCGTGGGACGTTCACACCATCGCGCGTATGCCTACCTGATCGTGCCCGATCGCAAGGCCATGACCGCCGACGCGGAAAAGCGCCTCGAAGCGCTGGCTTCCCTGGAAGAACTCGGCGCCGGATTCACGCTGGCCACGCACGACCTCGAAATTCGCGGTGCCGGCGAGATGCTGGGTGAGGAACAGTCGGGACAGATCCAGGAAATCGGCTTCGGCCTGTATACCGAGCTGCTGGATCGCGCCGTCCGCGCGCTCAAGTCCGGCAAGGTACCCGATTTCGATCTGACCTCGGAACACGAGACGGAGGTGGAACTGCACCTCCCGGCGCTCATTCCCGAAGACTACCTGCCCGACGTGCATACGCGACTGACGCTGTACAAGCGTATCGCCAGCGCCCGCAACGACGACGCCCTGCGCGAGCTCCAGGTGGAAATGATCGACCGATTCGGCCTGCTGCCCGACCAGACCAAATGCCTGTTCGCCGTGGCCCAGCTGAAGCTGATGGCCACGCCGCTGGGCATACGGAAGCTGGACTTCGGTCCCAACGGTGGGCGCGTCACCTTCCGGGAAAAGCCGGACATCGACCCGGCGACCCTGATCAGGCTCATCCAGCAGCAACCGCGGGTATTCAAGCTGGACGGGCAGGACAAGCTACGCGTCATCCTGGAACTGCCCGGCTCTGTCGAGCGCATCCGTACCGCGCAGGATCTTCTCGTGTCGCTGGGAGCGCCCAGGCCGGCCTGATGGTGTACCTCAGCCGGCCGGCGTGGCGCGTACCAGGTATTGCACGCTGAAGCGCCGTTCGTCGTCCATCCAGACTTGGGCGACTGTGAGGCCAGCCTTCCCCGCCATCTGCGCGAACTCATCCAGCGAGTACTTGCAGCTGTATTCCACGTGCATCGCCTCGCCCTCACGGAAGGTGAAGGTGTCGCCACCCACATGGACATCCTGGCGCCGGGCGCTGACCAGGTCCGTCTCGACGCGACCCGCCAGCACGTTGTAGCGCGCACGATGACGAAAGGACGCGACGTCGAAGTCCGCGCCCAGCTCCCTGTTCAGGCGCACGAGCATATTGAGGGTGAACTCACTCGTGACGCCTGCGGCATCGTTGTAAGCGGCTTCGATTTCCGCGGGATCCTTCTTCAGGTCCACACCGATGAGGATGCCGCCGCCATCGCTCATTTCCGCGCGCATCTGGCGCAGGATGCGACCGGCTTCCTTGGCCTCGAAATTGCCGATCGTCGACCCCGGGAAATAGATGATCGTTCGCCGCGGGGGGCGCATGGCGACCGGCAGGCGCAGCGGCTGGGTGAAGTCGGCGCATACCGGCTGCATCGGGACATCGGGAAAACGCGTTGCCAGTTCCGCGACGCTTTCCATCAGCGCGGCACGGGATATTTCCACCGGCACATAAGCCGCCGGCGTCTCGAGGTGTTCCAGAAGCATGCGCGTCTTGATGCCGCTGCCGCTGCCGTATTCGACAAGGCGCACGTCTGGACCGAGCGAGGCGGCGATGTCGGCCGCATGATCGCGCATGATCGCGATCTCGCTGCGCGTGAGGTAGTACTCGGGCTGCTCGCAGATGGCTTCGAACAGTGCGGAGCCGCGTTCGTCGTAGAACAGCCGTGAGGGAAGCTTCTTGTTCCTGGCCGCGAGGCCGCGCCGCACGATTTCAAGGGTGTCCTCGACATCCGGATGACGGTCGTCTACGCGGATGTCTTTCGGTTGAGCGCTCATCGATCGGTTCCCAGTCGTATCCCCGAAAACTGCCAACGGGCATGGGGAGGAAAGAAGTTGCGATAGGTCGCACGAATATGGTCGGCGGGCGTGGCGCAGGATCCACCGCGGAGGATCCACTGTCCGTTCATGAACTTGCCGTTGTATTCGCCAAGTGCTCCGGCCAGCGGCCGAAAGCCCGGATAACTGATATAGGGGCTCATCGTCCATTCCCAAACATCGCCGTACATCTGCCCGAGGGCCGTCTCGAACGATGCGGCCCTGGGTTGGAGCATGCCCTCGTCCTGAAGGTTCCCGTGTACGGGAAGATCCGCCGCCATCGTTTCCCACTCCACTTCCGTAGGCAGGCGCGCGCCGGCCCAGCGCGCGAAGGCATCGGCTTCGTAATAGCTGATATGGCAAACCGGCGCGTGCGGATCGATCGAACGGGGGCCCTGCAAGGTGAATTCGGTTTCGAGGGCGTCGTCCCAGTACAGCGGACGGTCCCATCCTTCCGCCTGCACCGTGGCCCATCCATCCGAAAACCACAGCATGGGTTCGCGATAGCCGCCGTCGTTGACGAAGGCCATGTACTCCGCATTCGTCACGGGACGATTCGCGATCGATCCCGCCTGGCGGTACGCGCGATGACGCGGCCCTTCGTTATCGAAGGCGAAGCCTCGGCCATCGTGCCCGATCTCCACCACACCCTCGTCGAAGGGCACATAGCGGAGCGGTAGGGCAGCCACGGAATGTGCGCGCGGACCGTCGTCCCGGTACGCCGGCCGCAGCGGATTTTGCGCTAATGCGTGCTTGATATCGGTCAGCAACAACTCTTGATGCTGCTGCTCGTGTTGCAGGCCAAGCTCGATCAAAGCGGGTACCGCTTCGTCGTCACCGCGGGCCAGGCATTCGGCGACGGCATCATCCACGCGCGCCCGGTAGTCGCGCACTTCGTCGAGCGTCGGCCGCGTGAGCAGGCCACGGCGCGGCCGCGCGTGCATGGGACCGACCGACTGATAGTACGAATTGAACAGATAATTCCATTCAGGGTTAACCGGCGTGTAGCCGGGGTCGCGCCCCAGCACGAACTGCTCGAAGAACCACGTCGTATGGGCCAGGTGCCATTTCGTGGGACTGGCGTCCGGCATCGACTGAACCACGGTGTCTTCCGGCCGCAATGGCGCGGCCAACGCCCCGGTACGGGCGCGTATGCGGAGGAAGCGTCGTGCGAGGTCCGCGCTGGCAGGCGTGGTCGATGGAATGCCGAGCGGGCGGACGGTCATGCGGGTCTTCCGGTACGGCCGGTGGGGGCGGCGGTCACCCGCGACGATGCCCTAGGAAACGTTCAACAAACGTGAGCGGAGCCTGCCACCAGCTTAACGACCAGTGCACCCGGGCCCCGCGCACTCTCGCCTCCCGGCCCATTCGGGCTTAACGTTGGATACCACCCATGGAGGATGTGCCATGAACGTCCGCTACCTGCTCGCTGCTTCGCTGCTCCTCACCTGCGCCGTCCAGGCACAGGACGCCCGCCCCTTGGCGCGCAAGGAACTCCCTGTGGCCGACTGCATGCGCACCGACCGCATCAGCAACTATGCCGTGGTGGACGACCGCACGCTCGTCGTGGCGAACGGCCCCAACTACTTCAAGATCACCACCGACGTGAACTGTCCACGCATGGACCTGGGCGGCGGCGTCCGCTTCCGTGGCGCCGAGAACATCAAGGCAGTGGCGCCCATGCGCATCTGCGGCAGCATTAACGAACAGATCGTGCGCCGCGACGATCCGCCGTGCCAGATCAACTCGGTGGAGACGATCGACAAGAAGACGTACCAGCAGCTCGAGAAGGGCGCCCGACACAAGGGCTCCGGTGCCGGACCCAGCGGCATGGTGCGCTGACTCAGGGTCGTCCGGCGGTGTCGGTGGCGATCCAGTTCGTTTCCCAGGTTGCCCCGCCATCCGCCGAATAGGCCTGCTCGAAGCGGGCGGACGAGGGCGATACCTTCGTTATGACGAAGCGCACCAGGATCGCCTTGCCGTCGAGCATGTCGGATCCCACGAACGTACCTGTGCCGCGTCCGTCGAATCCGCCGAAGACCGGCGCCGTCAGCATGCCGTTCCGGAGATTCGCGAAGTTCAGGCTCCACTGCCGCGACGCGGGATTGTAAAGACGCAGCGCGCCGCCTTCGATCTTCCCCGCATCGCCAGCCACGGACAATTCGACGAAGTTCGCCCTGCCCTCGAGCAGAGGCTTGACCACGCTCTTGCCTTCGTACTCTGCCCAGCGAGGTGGTTCGCCGGAGAGCGGATTCCGCAATACGCGGACCTTGGTGGTCCAGCTTCCCAGTTCCCAGTCGAAGTCATGCTGGCCGTCGCGTGCGTGCGCGGGCGACATGGTGAAAACGGCGATGGCCGTGATGCCGATGATCGCGTGGAACGTGTTCATGACGTCGCAAGCTCCCCGGGCTTCTGGAGATACGGGGGAAGCGTGATGCCCTGCCTCAGTTGCGGATCGGCGACAGGCGTCGCCACCACGGTCGTGAGAGGCAGCACGCCCGCCCAGGTCGAACGCGCAAGGTCGGCGTCGTCGTCGATCGGCGGTCCTTTCCTGACCTTGGCGGACGCTTCCTCGATCTGCACTTCCAACACGGCCGTCTGGGCGAGCTCGCCACGGTTGGGGCCGCGTACGTCCTCCCATCGTCCCGCCACCAGGTGATCCGAGAGGGTCCGGAGCGCGCGCAGCTTGCTCCTTGGATCGTCGAGTAGCCTCGCCGTGCCGAAGGCGACCACCGACCGGTAGTTCATCGAATGATTGAACGCCGACCGGGCCAGCACCACGCCGTCCACGAGGGTGACCGAAACGCAGACAGGCACCGCACCGCCCAGCACGGTCATGATGCGCGAGCTCATGGCGCCATGCAGGTATAGCGATCGTTCGGCGCGCCCGTAAAGCATGGGCAGGACAAAGGGCTGCCCCTCGACGGCGAACCCCACGCTCGCCATGAGCCCCGCGTCCAGGATGGCGGCGATCGCCTCCCAGTCATGCGTTCCCCGGCCAGCTATCTGTTTCAACTCGGATCGGCGTGTCTGTTCCATGCCGCCATGCTCGCGGCTATAGTGGTTTCCCAGAAGATCCAGTTTTCATGAAACTGACTATACCACTTGATGTCGGCAGGCCGCTCGGGCGCCAGATCTTCGAGGGCGTCCGCGACGCGATCCTTTCAGGCCGGCTGCGGCCGGGGGAGCGCTTGCCCTCGACCCGCGACCTTGCCGAACAGTGCGGCGTCTCCCGGACCGTCGTCGTGGGCGCGTTCGAACAGCTGCTGGCCGAAGGCTATGTGGGCAGCCGTCACGGTTCCGGGACCTACGTTCTCGCGGGCATCGACGCGCGGACCAGCGAGCGGCGCGAGCAGCCGGTGGCCCTTTCCGGCTATGGCGCACGGATCGCCGAAACCACCCGCGAGGCCATCGTGCCGTCCGCTGCCACGCCGGCCCGGCGCTATGACTTCGCGTACGGCCGTGGCGACATCGCCGATTTCCCCTTCGCGCACTGGCGCCGGCTCCTGGCGAAGCATGCGCGCAAGACCTCGGTTCGCGACCTGGATTACGGTGGTCCCGCCGGGCACCTCGCGCTGCGCGAAGCCATCTGCAGTCACGTCGGGCGGTCCAGGGGCGTCGTTTGCGATCCTTCACAGATCATCGTGGTCAACGGGTCCCAACAGGCGATCGACCTCATCGTCCGCGTGCTCGTCGATCCAGGCGACACGGTCGCCATCGAAGACCCGCATTACCAGGGGACGCGCGCGGTCCTGGCGATGGCAGGCACGCGGCTTCATCCTGTACCTGTCGACGACGCGGGGCTCGACCCGGGCAGGCTCCCGGCATCTGCCCGTGCGCTCTTCCTCACGCCGTCCCACCAGTTCCCGACCGGATCCATCCTGACCGTCGCACGAAGGCTGGCGATCCTCGAATGGGCCAAGGGATGCAATGCGGTCGTCGTGGAAGACGACTACGATGGCGAGTTCCGCTACGACGGCCAACCCCTGCAGTCACTCCAGGGCCTGGATAACGCGGGGCGCGTGATCTATGTGGGGACGTTTTCGCGCACGATCTTCGCCGCGCTGCGCGTGGGCTATCTCATCGTGCCCAGATCACTCGTCGATGTTTTCGCGACCGCCAAATGGCTTGCCGACCGGCACACGGCGGGACTCGAGCAACGCGTGCTCGCCGAGTTCATCGGCACGGGTGCCTACGAGCGCTACCTCCGCCGCGTGCGGCGAAGCCTGGCCGCGCGGCGCAACACGCTCGTCGAAGCGGTTGAAGACGCCTGGCAAGGCTCCATGCGGATCACCGGTGCCGCTTCGGGTGCGCATGTCGTCCTGTGGCCGGAAGGCGGTTTCGACGAACGGCAGGCCATCGCAGCGGCAGCCGCCAACGAGGTGGGCGTCTACCCGCTGTCGAACTACTTCGTGGGCCCTCCCCGACGCGGCCTGCTGCTCGGCTATTCGCAGGTGAGCACCGCCGATATCCGCGAGGGCATACGGAGGCTGGCGCTCTCGCTCTTCTAGGGAGTATTGGAGCTGGTCCGTGTGGCGTGTGGCGAAAGGCTCAGCGCGCGCGTTGCGCGCTCCTACATGAAGCGCAACGCCCGGTGTAGGAGCTGTCTCTTATACACATCT